>JAJFJI010000296.1 GCA_021774205.1 Nitrosomonas sp. | reverse complement strand
TTCCACGTGGGATCGGGCCGGGGTTGCGTCCAAGGAGAATCGAGATGAGGTTTTCCTGTGTGACGACTTGCTGTTCAATTGACGGAATTGCGGCGAGTGCGAGCTGGTATTGTGATAGCGCTTGAGAGAGTTCCACCTGCGACACGACGCCGCCGAGGTAGCGGAGTTCGAAGATTCGCAGTGTATCCGCATAGTTCGCTGCACTTTCGCTCGCGATCTCAAGCTGGCGATCGAGCGCACGCAGTCCAATGTAGCTTGCTGCGACGCTTGTCACGACCGAAAGGATGACACCCCTGCGGCCCTGCTCGCTCGCAAATACCTGCGCTTGCGCAGCTTCACTCTGACGTCGGATTCGACCGAAAAGGTCGATCTGCCATGACGCACCGAGTGCCCCTTGATAGAGTGAGAAGTACGGGTCAGAACCCGGAGGGAGCGTCACCAGGCCACGCTCCGTGGCGCGGTTACGACTCGCGTCTGCATTGTAGCCGATCTGTGGAAAGAACTGCGAGCGGGTAGTTTGCAGTGCACCGATAAACTGATCCACTCGGGCGGCGGCAGCTTGAACATCGCGGTTTTCGCGCAGTGCTGTCTCGATAAGGTCGTTGAGTGTCGGATCACCGAACTGGGTCCACCACCTAACATTCGCAATCGCCGCTGCCTGCGGATAATTGATCCGCCAATTCTCGGGTGTCTCGATTGCCGGGCGCTGATAGTTGGGGCCTACCGCGGCACAGGCGTTGAGGAATATGGCTGAAAGCACGGAAAGAATGATGTTGCGCATGTTAATCATCCTTCTGTTTTGCGTCATGCGGTTTTTCTGCCGCTTCAGGTGGAACCTTACTCTGCTTTGCATCATGCGGTTCTCCTACCTCTTTAGGCGGGATCTCACTTTGCTTATCGTTATGCGCCTTTTGGCCGGCGAACTTCTCGCTCATCGATTCGAGCAGCCAGAAGAACAATGGCACGAAGAGGATCGCGATCAGGGTGGACGCGAGCATTCCACCGATCACGCCAGTGCCGATTGCACGCAAACTGTTCGCGCCAGGCCCAGTCGCGATCGCGAGCGGTACGCAACCGAGCATGAATGCGAAAGACGTCATCACAATTGCACGCAGCCGTAGTCCAGCCGCCTCGATGGCGGCTTCCCGTGGTGGCATGCCATGACGGACGCGCTCGATCGCGAACTCGCATATCAGAATCGCATTTTTTGCGGACAGCCCAACAAGCGTCACCAGCCCAACCTGGAAATAGACGTCGTTCTCGAGCCCGAGCACCCAGGTCAGCAGTAACGCGCCCAGTACAGCGAAAGGAACGGTAAGTAGCACTGCAATAGGAAGCGTCCATTTCTCGAACTGTGCCGCAAGAAGTAGAAATACGACGATCAGACCGAAGATGAAAGCCGACGTAGATGTACCCCCAGCACCTTTTTCCTGGAGCGCCTGCCCCGCCCAAGCATAGGCAAAGTCAGCGGGTAGCGTATCGCGTGCTACTTCCTCCATTGCCTGGATCGCATCTCCCGAGCTGTAGCCGGGCGCCTGGCTTCCGGTAATCTTCACTGCTGGGAAACCGTTGAAGCGTGACATTAGCTTTGGTGAAGCAACATAGCGAGTAGTGATTAGCGCTGATAGTGGCACGTTGGCCCCGCTCGACGATTGGACGAAGACCTTACTGAAATCCTCTGGGTTCACGCGGTAGTCCGCATCTGCTTGGATGATGACGAACCACACGCGACTGAACTGCGAAAACTGGCCGGCCACCTGAGAGCCGAAGTAGGCCTGCATCGTATTGAATACATCGGCTACTTGCACACCTAGCACTTCCGCCTTGTTACGGTCGAGGTCGACAAATAGCTGCTGGCTGTCAGCGCTGAATGTCGTGTTCACCCCCTGCAATTCCTTGCGTTCGTGTGCCTTTTCGAGAAATGCCTTAAAAGCAGCGTCTGTTGCGCGCGGATCGCCTGATCCGCGGTTTTGGATGTAGAACTCAAAGCCCCCGGTTGTGCCCAGACCAGGGATCGAGGGTGGATTGACAGCAAAGGCGATACCATCTTTGCGCGTCGCGAACTGCGCGTTGACCCGTTTAAGCGTTTCGAACGAAAGCATGCTCGCATCCTTACGTTCCTCGAAAGGTTTCAACAGAGCAAACATGAGCGCGGCACTGTTGTTCTGCTGGCTATCGACAAAGCTGTAGCCGTTTACCGTGCCGACGTCCTGCACAGCAGGATCTTTAAGCAAGATATGCTCTAGTTCCTGACTGAAACGGCTCGTGACATTCAGGCTCGCTGTATCGGAAACCTGGGCGAGCACGAAAAAATAGCCTTGATCCTCTTCTGGTACGAAACTCGCTGGAAGGATACGAAACATCAATAAAATGCAGACTATCACGCCGCCGAACATAATGAGGGAAGCCGGCCATAGCTGCATGATGCGAGTGACTCCATCCAGGTACTTGCGCTGGAGAGACTCGAATCCGTTTTCAAACTTCTGGAAAAACCGGTTTTTCTTGCCGTGATGTGCCTTGATGATAATCGCGGCCAGCGCTGGCGACAGGGTCAACGCCATAACGCCTGAAATCACCATTGCCATCGCGATGGTGATCGCAAACTGCTTGTATAGTGTTCCGGTTATTCCTCCGAGAAATGCGACCGGTAGGAACACCGCAAGCAGCACCAACACGATCGAGATCAGCGCACCCGCAATCTCCGTCATTGCCGCTTTCGCGGCAGCCAGTGAACTGAGCCCTTTCTTGGTGATGTTCGCCTCTATATTCTCGACCACTACGATAGCGTCGTCCACTACCAGGCCGATCGCAAGGATCATGCCGAACATGGTGAGCATGTTGATCGAAAATCCGAACAAGTACAAGCCGACGAATGTGCCCACAATGGACACTGGCACCGCCAAGATCGGAATGATGGTCGCTCGCAATGATTGCAAGAAAACAAACACGACCAGCACTACCAGCAAGACCGCTTCGAAGAAGGTATGCACCACCTTGTCGATCGAGTAAAGGGTGAACTGGCTGGTATCGAGCACGATTTTGTAATCCAAGCCAGTAGGAAACTTTGCCTTCAGTTCTTCCATCTTTTCGCGCACACCCTCGGCGGTCTCCACTGCGTTTGCGCCGGGCTGCTGATAGACACCGATAGTCGTCGCGGTTTTGCCGTTCATGCGGCTCGGCATGGAGTAATCCCGCTGGGAGAGCTCAACCCGCCCAATATCTTTAATGCGGACGATGGCGGCACCTTCCTTCTCGGTGCGGACGATGATGTTCTCGAATTCTTCCGGTTTGGTGAGCAGGCCCTGCGCCGTTACGACGAATTGCTGTTCCACGGTAGGTGGCACCGGCGGAGCACCAAGCTGACCGATGCCGAAAGTCTGGTTCTGGCTCTGGATCGCTGCACTCACCTCGTTCACTGTAATGCCAAGCTGGGCCATGCGGTCGGGGCGTAGCCACACCCGCATCGCAATATCGGGCAGCCCGAAAACAGACGAACGGTTTGCCCCGGGTACGCGCTTCAATTCGTCGAGTACATAGAGGTTGGCGTAGTTCGCAATATAAGCCGCGTCGTAGCGTTCGTCTGGAGAGAAAACTGATACCACCATCATGATGCTGGGTGACTTCTTGTCCACCTTGAGCCCCTGCTGGACCACTACCTGTGGCAGCTGGGGCATTGACTGACTTAGACGGTTCTGGACGTTCACCTGGTTGATGTCCGGATCGCTTCCTGGTTTAAATACGGCGACGATCTGGACGTTGCCGCTCGATGAGCTGGCTGAATAGAAATAGAGAAGATTGTCCAGTCCGTTCAACTGCGCCTCGATTGGCGCCGCCACGTTGTTTGCGATCACCTCTGCGGTAGCACCAGGGTAGCGTGCCTCGATCGTGACCTGCGGGGGTGCCATGTCGGGATACTGTTCAATCGGCAAGACAGACATCGACACTGCACCCGCGAGTACGATGAGGATCGAGATGACTGCTGAAAGAATTGGGCGGTCGATAAAGAAGTGAGTGAACATGGGACTTTCTGCCTATTTCTGTGTGGCAACGACAGGCTTAACGACCACTTTATCTTCGCCCGTTCCCGGCTCGACAATCTTGACCGGCTGTCCGGGAACCACCTTAAGCATACCTTCTATCACGATCCGGTCTCCGGCTTGAAGTCCGTTCACGATCACGATGTCCTTTTCGCCTTTGTAGTTGCCGACCACCACAGGCCGTACTTCCGCAGTATCGTCCGGCTTAATGATATACACGATGTGTCCATTCGAACCCTGTTGCACCGAGAGCTGCGGCACTACGACTGCGTTCGGCCGTAGCGCGCCCTTTAGGAATGCCGTCACGAACATGCCGGGACGAAGTTCTCTCTTTGGGTTCGGTAACACCGCGCGCACCATAAAGGAGCCGGTATCCTGGCTGAACGATGGGTCGGTAAAGTTGATTTTACCTCTTTCCGCAAATGGTGTTCCGTCAGGGAGGACGAGATATACCTCATAATCGAGGTTCTTGGGCGGGATGACCAGCCCTTTGCGGGCTTCCTCACGCCAGTGTGCCATCTGGTTCTGTGAAACGCTGAACGTGACCCAGATCGGATCGATCGCAGCGACGTACGTGAGGTTTGCGGTCTCCGCTATCGCGTTCACAAAGGCGCCCTCGCGTTGAAGCGAGCGGCTAGTCAGACCCGTCACCGGAGAACGGATGGTTGTGTAGCCGCGGTTCAGCTCGGCCTCCTTTACTTTAGCGCTTGCTATGAACACGGCTGCCTTCGACGCATCAAACTGGCCCTGCGCCCGGTCCAAATCGGCCTGTGAGAGCGCGTCCTGTTCAGTGAGTGGCTTCACTCGCTTGAGATTGGCATCCGCTGTCTTGAACCTCGCTTGCTGCATTTTCAGATCACCGCGAGCGCTCTCCAGCTGGGCCTTGAATGGTTTTGGGTCGAGTTGAAACAGGAGTTGCCCCTTCTTCACCATCTCGCCTTCCTGATACGCAATACGGTCGAGGAAACCCGAAACACGAGCGACGATGTTTACCTGACGCGAGCTTTCAGTTTGTGCGACGAAGCTAGGCGTGCTGGGAATGTTCCGCGGCGTCACGGTCATCACGGTCACCTCGGGCGTTGGGCGTTGTTGCGGCGTGGACGCTTCCTTGGAGCAACCGGCGAGGACGGCGAAGGCGAGGATAACAAAGAGAACACGTCTGTACATAGGATGGCTTCCTTAAGGTCGCCGTGCGGCAGACCAGGGATTCAAAATTGTGTATAGGAAAAGGCCCATTATATCAAACATCGTAGTAACTAAATGATTTGCAAGATTGCCGATACAGTCAAATACTCAGTTGTACAGTTCTCAATGCACCCATTATTCTGGCCGCCCAAGTCGGGCAATCAGGCCACGATCCGCCGACTCAGCTCTGGAATGGGATGACAGCGTCTTCGTTCCGTTTGGTAGTCGCTCATTTTCGCACGCCTTCATTGGCGGCAGATTGATGTTCGTGGTGCTTACTCTAATGCTGTTGATTGTTTTGTATTTTACACCATTGCTCAACTTGGACGCTTGGCGCAACTTCAATAGATTTCCGTGATCCAACGCCGATTGACCATGGTTGCTTCGTCGTCATAGGCATGTTTCATGTTACGTTTGGGCAACTTGACTTTCTTTTGTGGCGTATGCTCGTAGGGAACCTGTTTGAGGAAATGCGCAATCAGATTGAGGCGTGCCCGTTTCTTGTCGTCGGAGGTAACGATGTGCCAGGGCGCAAAATCGTTGTCGGTGGCGGCTAGCATTTGATCACGTGCGCGGGAATAATCATACCAGCGCTCGCGCGAAGGCAGGTCTATTGGCGACAACTTCCATTGACGCACAGGATCATCAATGCGTGCGCGGAAACGCCGTTCCTGTTCTTCATCACCGACTTCCAGCCAGTACTTGAACAGAAAGATACCATTGTCGACGGCATTTTTCTCAAAAAACGGACACAGCTCCAAGAAACGGCGATGTTGTAACTCGTTGCAAAAGCCCATCACATGCTCAACACCTGCACGGTTGTACCAGCTACGATCGAAGATGACGATCTCACCCGCCGCCGGAAAATGCGCTAAATAGCGTTGAACGTACATCTGTGATTTTTCGCGATCGGAGGGTGCCGGTAAGGCAACGACCTTGAACACGCGAGGGCTTACCCGTTCGGTGATCGCCTTGATGGCGCCACCTTTACCGGCCGCGTCGCGACCCTCGAACACTATGACGATGCGCTGCCCGGTGGTTTTTACCCAGCTCTGCAGGGCGCACAGCTCCCCCTGCAGGGCGAGCAAGGACTTTTCGTAATCCTTCCGTTTGAGTTTGGTTTTGACTTTACCTGCTTTGTTTAAATCCTTGTCCGGAGCTTGATTTGTGCGCCTTTTTTTCATGATCAATTCCTCCTGTCAATAATCACTTGTCACTATTCAAAATACTGTCGCGGGCCATCCCGATCAAGGATGGCCTCGACGACGGAATGGACAGAATAAAAAATATTGTCTGTACCGATTTTCTTGCCCAGATCCATGGGTTGCCCATACTTGCGCATGTATAACTTTGGACGTGCAATGACAAGTGCACACCACGTCTCTGCAATTCGACGATCAGATCATCGACAGCCTGTGCACCGGCACTATCGAGCTGACTGATAGTTGCCGCGTTGAGTACGGGCCAGCGCGGCCTTGGCTCGGTGCCGTTTGCCGGTCCTGCTACGCAGCACTTACCTGTTTTGGCAAGCGAAATTGGCGGCTTAATTCGCCAACATCAAGAGTGGGTCGAACGGAGTTAGATTGTTAGTCAACGGACAAAACACCTAAAATTACCAATGGGCAAAATAACCGCTGCTGATGAGTCCCAGTGCTGTGCGTAACTCAACATTACTGGTAATAGTAGACATCCAAACGATAATCTTCTTACTTGGCTTTTTCGAATTCTTCGGCGGTGAGGTCTAACAAGAAATTTTTTTTTGCCGACTTCTTCAGAATTTCTTCATTGGTGTATTCACATTCACATCGGTGTTGACCGTTTCGGCTATAGCTTTGCCAAGGTGCGCATTAGTTATTGGCCGAGGTTAATTCTAATAGCGTTTGTTTTATTCAGCGAGCTCGACGAGTATGTGTCGGTTCAAATTAATGGTGCAGGTTCAGAAATTTTTTAGTTTAACGCCGTCCGTCATACCACATCGGTAATTTTTTCTTGTTTTTCCACGCTCGGCTTGGGCTGAGTAATATCTGAAAAAACTGACCGGCAATCTCCCAGCCCGAATAAAGCCGCAATTTGCGTGAAGATGTTTCCAGTGGATGTTTTGTCAGGATAGAAAATTTCAGCCCGCGCTTCTTGCCCCATTTTTTTAAATGCTGACTTAGATCAATTTCATCGGTCGCATAAAGGTCCTGATTAAATCCGCCGACGTCTCGAAATGCATCCGTGCGGCATACAACCAGCGCACCCGATGCCCAGCGAAGCAGCAGTGATATTCCAGTCCAGCTATGAAGAATTACGTTGCCCCACCAGGGTGAGTCAGGCATGCGCATGGTGCTACCGCAACCTACGCTTTTGCATTTCGCGATTAGCTGCAGGATATCAGTCACCATGCCGGGGTTTAGCAGACAGTCTGCATCCACAAAAAGCAGCCAGTCGCCAGTTGCCACCGCGGCGCCCGCATTGCGCGCCCGTCCAATCTGATTTATCGGCTCAAAAACTACTTTTGCTCCTGCTTTTCTTGCCAGGTCAGCGGTACTGTCGGTGGAGTTGTTATCCACAACAATGACTTCCGAAGAAAAATTAGGTTTTTCGTTGGCAGCCAGTGATGTGAAAACGGATTGTAAACATTGTTGAATTAGTCGTTCTTCATTATAAGCTGGGATAATAATCGAAAGGTGCATGGAAATAGGGTTAAGTATATGGATTCGACGGGACTATTTTATCCTGGAAAACCTAGTTATAGGTCAAAAAAGATGCGCCACTCATCTCTTCTTTTTAACTGAGAGAAAGTATGATGGGACTTGGGAAGTTTTTATTCGCCAAATACTTCTTCCCATAACTGTAATACCGCTAGGCGCGTTTCTTTTAAAAAATCTGCATCTATACGCGTAGATTTTTGTGATTTTCCCGCGCCTGGCATCGTGCCCACCAAATATGAATCTACACTTAATCTTGATCGATGTTGAAGGCGTCTAAATTCCCGGTAAGCAACGCGCACGGCTTCGGCGGTCTCAACAGAGATAAGCCCCAATTCGCCAGCCAGTTTAAGCAGTGCAATGTTGCCGATATTGCCAGTTAATTCTGGATGATTGCAGGCATGGTTCAGCACAAGGTATTGCACGATGAATTCAACATCAATTATACCGCCACGGTCATGTTTGATATCAAACAAAGTGGTTGGATTAGGGTGCGCATCTAGCATTTTTTCCCGCATTTCCAGTATCTTTTGCTTTAGTTCAGTCAGGTTACGTTGCTGGCAAAGAATTTCCTTGCGGGTCGCTTCGAATATATCTGCCACATGATGATCACCCGTGACAAATCTTGCTCGTGTCAGTGCCTGGTGTTCCCATGTCCATGCTTGTTCATGCTGATATTTTTCAAACGCTTCGGTAGAATGCACCAGCAGGCCGGTGGCGCCGTTGGGACGTAAGCGCAAATCAGTTAGGTACAATATTCCAGCCGAGGTATGGTTAGTTAACCAGGCATTGATACTTTGACCGAGTTTGGTGTAAATTTCTGACGCTTCAGGATGATTATCATCGTAGAGAAAAATTATATCGAGATCGGATGCGTACCCCAATTCTTTGCCACCCAGTTTGCCATAGCCAATAATGGCAAAGGCAGGTGTTTTCCGGTGCCTTTTTTTTAAACCTGACCAGGCGAGACTTAATACCGTGTTCAGCACCAGGTCCGCGAGTTCGGTTAGGTGGTCACTGAGGGTTTCCAGTAGCAGCATTCCTTCCAGGTCGTTAACCAGCAAACGAAATATTTGTTCATGCTGGAAATGGCGCAGAATATCCATTTGCCACTCGGCAACATTTTTTTTGGGGTTGTTGTCATGGTTTAGCTGATAGATTAGTTCTTGCTCGAGGGCGTTCCAATCAGGTATGTTTCGTGGCGCATCGTGGCGCAGCAGTTCATCCAGTAGAATGGGGTGCCTGCCCAGGTAATCGCTCGCCCATTGGCTGGTGCTAACAAGCTTGGCTACGCGTTGCAGCGTATGTGGATGTTCCCGTAACAGCGCCAGATAGGAAGTGTGCTGACTGATATTTTCCAGCAACTGCAGCATACGTTCCAGCGTGGAATCGACTGGTGGATATTCGGCAATTATTTCTATGAATAAAGGGACTAGTGCGTTGATTTGTTGTTGGCTGGACTCTGGCAACTGTTGGAAACAGCCGCTGCTATAAAATTTTTGCAACCGTTCAGAAATTTTTACTGGTTCGGTGAAACCCATGGTGCTGAGCTGTGTTGTTGCAGCTTCGGTTTTTGTAGTGTCTTCGGTCTGTGTTTGCCACAGATGTGCCAGCATCTCATGGGTTGGAGACTTTCTGGGTGCGGCAAATATCAATTCAAAGTGGCGATTCACATTCATGCGATGAACATCAAGTTGCTGTAAGAAATCTTGAAAGCCTGAAAACCCCATGGCAGTGGTTATTAATGCTTGATCTTCCAGATTTTCAGGTAAGGTTTGTGTTTGCTGGTCATCAAGATATTGCAAACGGTGTTCCAGTTTGCGCAGAAAGTAGTAGGCTTCCATGAGTTCTGTAAATGCCTGTGCCGGGAGGTATTGTTTTTGCTGTAAGCGTTTTAAAGCGGCGAGTGTGGGGCGGATACACAAGTCAACATCACGTCCCCCGCGAATTAATTGAAATACTTGTGTAATAAATTCAATCTCGCGAATTCCGCCTGGTCCTAGTTTAATGTTATCGTGCATTTCGCGGCGTTCAACTTCTTTACGAAGTTGTGCATGCAGGCGGCGCATCGATTCATAGGCGCCAAAGTCCAAATATTTACGGTACACAAATGGTCTGGCAATTTGTTCCATAAGAATAGATTCTGCTTCGGGTGACCCGACAATGACTCGGCTCTTTATCCAGGCATGTCGTTCCCATTCACGTCCTTGTTTTAAAAAATATTCTTCTAACATGGCGAAACTGATGGCCAGCGGACTATTTTCGCCATAGGGCCGCAATCGCATATCTACCCGGAAAACATAACCGTCCACCGTATAGTCATTTAGACTGACTATCAGTTTACGTCCTAAGCGTGCAAAGAAATCGTGATTGGAGATGGATCTGGTGCCGTCAGTTTCCCCATCTTCAGGATAAACAAAAATTAGATCCACATCGGATGAGACGTTGAGTTCACCGCCACCGAGTTTGCCCATGGCAACGACCAGCATATGTTGTGTTACACCACAATTTTCTCCTTTTGGCAGGCCAAATCGATTTGTTTCCATTAACCAGTTTTCGTGGAATTTGAGTGCAAAATTGATGGTTATTTCAGCCAAATCAGTCATGCTGGCCATTATTTCAGATAAATCAGCCAATCCGCTTAGATCGCGGACTGCCAAACGCAATATGACGCGTTTACGTAAATTACGTAAAACGCGATGCAATGCGGTTTCGTCGTTGATATTGTCTGCATGGCTCTCCAGAAAAGATTGCATTTCATTTCGGGTGTAGGGAGTTTCTAGATTCTTTAAAATATCTGCCCGAAGTATCGGTTCGCTTTCAAATAAACGTTGTGCGTAACGGCTAAACGGCAGGGCTGTTACGAGTTTTGCTTCGGCTGATTGATTGGCTGCATGTGTCATTAAGTGGTTATTTATGTGCTATAAATTGTTAGGCCGCATACGTTTGTTTAGCGCGATAACTGTGTTGAGTAAAATAGTATATTTGCTGAATAATAATTTGTTGTGGTGGTGGTATCTGACCCGGATGTTTGATAAATTGTTATACTTAACAGTTTAGTATATTGAGTTGAGGCATTCGGGTTGTGATGATATTTTGAGGAAAGCAGTGCTGCAATCTTTAAAATAACGCGTCATATTGGGTGCCAGTATTTCATAATTTGGAGCTTCTAAGGAAAGACGGTAGGTTAATGTTAAACGACACAACCAAATTCAGTAAATCGATATCTGATAAAACAAGTGATAAAAATTTGCAAGTGGCAGCTATCCAGATGGCATCAGGTCCAAGTGTTTCTGCAAACCTGGAAGAGGCTGCGCGGTTAATAGAGACCGCGGTATCTCAGGATGCCAGACTAATTGTGTTGCCGGAATACTTTTGTATCATGGGCGAGAAGGATACGGATAAATTGGCTGTTAGAGAGCAACCAGGTGACGGGATGATTCAATCTTTTCTTAGTGAAACATCGAAACGTCTTGGGATATGGCTAGTGGGTGGATCAGTCCCGCTTGCATCGCCAGAGCCCGAAAAAGTTTTTAACAGTTGCTTAGTATATGACGATTGCGGCAAACTGGTTGCACGCTATGATAAAATTCATTTGTTTGGCCTAGAGCTTGGCAATGAACAGTTTGCTGAAGAAAGGACAATAAGGGCAGGCGATAAAGTAGTGACGCTGGAATCGCCGTTTGGACGTATTGGGCTTTCGATATGTTACGATCTTCGCTTTCCAGAGTTGTATCGTACGATGGGGAATGTTGATATCATTCTTGCGCCTGCTGCTTTTACAGCAATTACTGGGAAAGCGCACTGGGAGGTGCTGGTTCGTGCGCGCGCGATTGAGAATCTTGCATACGTTATTGCGCCGGGTCAGGGTGGCTATCATATTAATGGCCGTGAAACCAATGGTGACAGTATGATCGTTGACCCTTGGGGCGTGGTAATGAATCGTTTGCCGCGCGGGCCAGGAGCGGTAGTGGCAACATTGAATCCAGAATATCAAGCAAGTTTGCGGGCAAGCTTGCCTGCGTTGGATCATCGTTGTCTGACTGATTACTGAATAAGTGATCCTCGGGGCCAATATTTTTTGTAAAAACGTCAGGTAAACTGGAACCAGTGGAATGTTTATGAAGTACCCAAACCCGCTTTCACTTTATGAATGATTGAGTCGCAAACATGACTATTGAAAGTGCATCAACGATCAATGAATTTTACACAATTGCCGACAGTTGCTTGTTGGCGCCTTATGATATTGACGCAGCAGGTTTGCAGCAGGTATTTGGACAAATGCTGAAACATCAGGTTGATTATGCGGATCTTTATTTTCAATACAGCCGTTCAGAAGGTTGGGCGTTAGAAGAGGGAATTGTTAAATCGGGAAGTTTTAATATTGATCAGGGTGTTGGTGTGCGTGCGGTTAGCGGGGATAAGACTGCATTTGCCTATTCGGATGATATCAGTATGCCTGCCCTTACTTCAGCTGCGCAGGCGACACGCGCTATTGCCAGTCAGGGCGCTATGCATAGCGTGCAGGTGGTGGGAAGAAATAAAGTTAGCAGTCAACAAAAACTATATTTGCCACAGGATCCAATTGATAGCCTCAAGGATGTGGATAAGGTTGCGCTTCTTGAGAAGTTGGAGGGCTATGCCCGCGCACTTGATAAGCGTGTTATTCAAGTAATGGCGTCCCTTGCCGGTGAGTATGAAGTAGTGTTGGTTGCGCGCAGTGACGGTTTTTTAGCGGCTGATGTGAGGCCTTTGGTAAGGTTGTCTTTGCAAGTGATCGCTGAAGAAAATGGTCGCCGCGAACAAGGTATTGCGGGTGGTGGCGGACGTTTTGATTATGTCTATTTTTCTGATGAGATTTTGCGCGATTATGCAGAAAAAGCGGTACATCAGGCAGTGGTTAATCTGGAAGCAAAATCGGCTCCTGCAGGCGCCATGACCGTTGTGTTGTCGAATGGTTGGCCTGGCATATTATTACATGAAGCGATTGGTCATGGATTAGAAGGTGATTTTAACCGAAAAGGTAGTTCTGCATTTTCTGGACGCGTTGGCGAGCGTGTCGCCGCACCTGGTGTTACCGTGGTGGATGATGGAACGATTGCGCAACGGCGTGGGTCATTGAATATCGATGATGAAGGTAATCCAACGCAATGTACGGTGTTAATAGAAAATGGCATACTTAAA
>JAJFJI010000295.1 GCA_021774205.1 Nitrosomonas sp. | reverse complement strand
CTGCATTTGGGGGGTCGGCGTTGACGGACCCGTCAATTGCTGTGCCGACGAACGGTGAGAAAGTTACGATTCCGGTTACTTATGTACCCGCCCGCAATACAGTTATGTTGTCGCTTGCGTTGGCATGGGCCGAGACGCTGGATAGCCAAGATATTTTTATTGGCGTAAATGCCATTGATTACTCGGGTTATCCGGATTGCCGTGCGGAATATATTGAGGCATTTGATAAAATGGCTAACCTGGCCACTAAAGCGGCAGTCGAAGGCAGTAAAATGACGATTCATGCGCCACTCATTAATTTGTCCAAGCAGGAAATTGTACAAAGAGGCATGTCGCTAAGTGTGGATTACAGTCTCACGGTATCCTGTTATCAGGCGGATAAAACTGGTCTGGCTTGCGGCGTTTGTGATGCCTGCCGTATCCGCCGCGCCGGATTCGAAAAAGCCGAAATCATCGATCCAACACGCTACAGAAAGTGAGATAATTTTCTGGTTCTTATGTTGAACCTAAAATCCTCAGTTGGGTGATGTTTAGCGTGTGTTGTCGTTTCTTTTTGGCAAGGCGCAATGAGACGGTATAACTCGTTATGTCAACGAATTGCAACGCAATAAAAAAGAAACAATGGTGTGCTATCAGCAGCATCGCGTTCCGCACCTTAAAGGTGCGTGTCATCGTGAAAAATATGCGTCTTCTTTTCATGAGATGACTTATTACTGTCGCGGTCAACTGAGGATTTTAGGTTTAATTCTTCTGATGTTGGCAAGTTTGGTATTGTGGGCTGGTGTAACAAACAAAGGGGTTTTTTTAGCTTATGATTAAAAACCAGGAATCTCAAGTAGCTGAGCCATTATTTGCGACCCACCCTAAAGGGGTTGTCGTGTTGTTTGGAGAAGTGTTGGCGGATGTTTTTCCAGATCGCTCAGTGCTGGGTGGCGCGCCGTTTAATGTGGCACGTCATTTACAGGCATTTGGCTTACTTCCATTGCTGATAACCCGTGTCGGTGATGATCAACTTGGCAGAGAATTAGTAGCGACGATGACTCGCCTGGGTATGACGGTTGAAGGTGTGCAACAAGACCCATTGCACCCAACCGGGCAGGTCATTGTTCACATCGAAGAAGGAAGTCATCGTTTCGAGATTCCGCCAGATCAGGCATACGATTTTATTGATGTCAATGACGCGAGTAAGGTCGCGCTGTCAGCAGCACCTGAATTAATTTATTTCGGTTCGTTGGCGCAACGACAGGAAGTTTCATTCAACGCCTTGAACCATATTCTTCAAACGGTTAAATCACGCCGGATACTGGATATCAATTTACGTGAACCCTGGTATACGACGCAAAGAATCCAGCAGTCACTAAGTCATGCGGAAATTGTAAAAATGAATGAAGATGAGCTGGATGTCATCGCGGGATTGTTGCATATAGCAGGGAACAATGCGTATGAGCAGGCGGCGGCAATGATCAAACAGTTCTCATTGCAACAATTACTCGTGACCTGCGGTGCACAGGGCGCATGGCAGCTTGACGCGGATGGTGAAAAGTTGTTTCAGCAGGGAGAAAATGCTAGCCTGGTTGATACCGTAGGAGCTGGGGATGGATTTACCGCTGTTTTTATAACCGGTACTTTACGTGGCTGGCCAAGCGCAGTGACTTTATCCAGAGCCAATGCATTTGCAGCGGCTTTATGTGGTGTGCGTGGTGCGATACCTGATGATCCGGAATTCTATGATTCGTTTTTAAAAGCGTGGGGAGAGTCAGTGGTTTGAATGCAACATTGTTAAAGCGCATTAGGCCTGCTATTCCTGGTGTTTCGTTTATGTCAAACTTGACGCATTTTCTCTTTGGTGTGCGTTATGTTTCCGTGAGTCGGTCCGCATAGCAGACAAAATTATTTTTAATCGTGCACGCTTGTCAAGTCGAGAGCGCTACTGTAAGTCAACAGCTTATTATTTTATAACAGGCCACAAAGATGCTGAACCTGCCCCAACGCACACATATCTATCAGAATCATCATTTTGACAGCACCCGCTGGGATTATTTCGATTCGCGTGATGACGATATCGTCATCGCCACTTCATATAAAGCTGGTACCACATGGACGCAGGCGATTGTCGCGCATTTACTGTTCCCGGGCGTTGACTTTCCGGCGCCACCTGCGGAGATGTCGCCGTGGCTGGATATGCGCGTCATTCCGCTGGAAGTGGTTTTGAACCGATTGAAGGCGCAGCAACACCGCCGTTTTATCAAGACGCACCTACCGCTCGACGGCATGCTTTATAATGAAAAAAACAAATACCTTTATATTACCCGTGACGCCCGGGATGTTTTCATGTCTTTATGGAACCACTATACAGGTATGAAAGATGAGATGTTCATGTTGATGAACATGCTTCCGGGGCGCGCGGGAGACGAACTCCCGCCCCCGCCGCATGACATCCATGATTTTTGGCGAAACTGGATAACGCGCGGCTCGTTTGCATGGGAAACCGATGGCTGGCCGTACTGGTCGCATCTGTCAAACGTCCAGTCCTGGTGGAATTTCCGTCATTTACCTAACATCGAATTTTTTCACTACAATGATATGCTGGTGGATACCGAGCGTGAGGTACGCCGCATGGCTAAGTTTCTGGAGATCGAGGTACCCGAAAAGGCATGGGCCGGTATCGTTAAAGCGGTTTCATTTGCTGAAATGAAGCAACAGGGGGAACTGTACGCACCGGGAGGTGGGCAATTCTGGAAAGGCGGGGCGCAGACTTTTCTGCATAAGGGCACGAACGGCCGCTGGCGCGAAGTCTTTACCGATGAAGAACTGGTGCTTTATGACGAGGCTTGCTCGCGGGTTCTTACTGCCGAGTGCCGGGATTGGCTCGAGAACGGTGGAAAGATCTGACTGAATTTCCGTTTGCGCATGATGAATTTTACATTGCCTGATATCCGTTTTATATTGGTATCCTTATCGATAGGCTTCTTGATAAACCTTGCAGTGGACAATATCGTGTCAGCACAAGATTTAATTATTGATGACCGAAGTAGTGGCAATTTAAGCGCTAATCTGGGTACGCAATGGCGACTGGTTACGGACCAGGTCATGGGTGGCGTTTCCAATGGCGAGCTAAACCTGGGCGATTATAAAGGCAGGAACTGTCTTTGCATGCGCGGCAATGTTTCTACCGATAACAACGGTGGCTTTGTGCAAATAGCACTGGACTTGACTAAAGATGAATCGTTTGATGCCTCAGCCTATGCTGGTGTTGAACTCATTGTTTCCGGTAACAACGAACCTTATAATGTGCACATTCGCACGAGCGATCTCACGTTGCCGTGGCAATCATATCGCTTCACTTTTAAGGCTACAACAGAATGGCGAACAATTCGAATCCCTTTTGCGGATATAGCGGGTCACAGAACGTCAACAAAATTCCGCCAGGATAAACTCAAACGCATCGGGCTGGTCGGTATTGGTAGAGATTTCAAGGCTGATCTTTGTGTGGCATCAATAAAATTTTACGCCGTGGATTAAAAGGCGTTGTCTAGCAAAAAAATGTTGGTGCAATTATATCCTATGGTCCCTAGGAGATAATCGTCGGCAGGCTGTATTTTTGCAGTGATGATTGTTTCTTAAGTTTAACCGCTGGTTGGAAATTCGGTTATTGATGGGCGGGACATCAGTATCAGCGAAAGGTTAACGGGTTATTATTAATAAACAGACTTGACCCGTCTTCAAACAGTAATTATTTTCATGCGGAATTCGGCAAAGGAATATCTTTCAGTACAAAAGACAATATTTTCCAGGCAAAGCTCGGTGGGTTGCTGCAAGTCGACGAAATTTTTCTCAATACATCACTGGATGATGCGCTGTGTTTTACAAGGCTCGACCAAGCCAAGGGCAAACATAAACCGCGATTGCTCAGAGACAATGGTCCGAGTTATATATCAAATGAGTTAGCACAATATCTTGAAGAACAGGATATGAGCCACGCACGCGGTAAATGTATTACGATAAACAATCAAAAAATTTTGAACTTGATGAGCTGAAGTGTCTCTTAATTTAGGCAAACATCAGTCCAAATTATTTTGACAACGTACAGTCAACATTCATCTTGGCGAAAGAATAATCCCAAAAAAGCTGGGCAAATTCGCTCTAAACTCTAGTCGATATAGTAATTTAAAATATGGATAATTCAACAGTAACTAACTCTGAGCAGCATCTAGTTAAGCAACAACAGGCCATTCAAAACCAATGTTTTCATCCTCAAGGAGACTTCCGGACTTTTAGCAAGGATGCCTTAGAAACTTCTATTTCGGCACGCTTTGAACAACAAGTCGCTACCTTCCCTGATCGCTTGGCAATAAAGTCGGATGAGCGTGAATTGACCTACGCGCAATTAAACACGATTGCCAATCACATAGCGCTTTCTATCTTAGCTGGTTACAAAGATAATGATACTCCAGTTGTACTATTTATCGAACACGGAATTGCGATGATTTACTGCATTCTGGCAGTCTTAAAAGTTGGAAAAATTTATGTGCCACTGGATCCTCTTTATCCGCATGCTCGTAATGCTTATGTTCTAGACGACTCTAAATCCGGTTTGATGATCACTAACAATGAGAATCTGATCAATGCAAAGGAATTGTCTAATGAAAAAACTCCATTAATAAATATTGATGAAATTGATACCAATCAACCAGCGGATAACGTAAATTTATCAATCTCACCGGATCAGGTCGCATATATATTATATACTTCTGGCTCCACTGGGCAACCCAAAGGAGTCTATCAGAATCATCGAAACTTATTGCATGGCGTCATGCAATATACCAACACGCTTCATATTTGTCCCCATGATCGGATGACATTACTATATTCATTTAATGTCAACGGCTCTCTTCTGCCAACATTTGGTGCATTATTGAACGGTGCGAGCCTTTTCCCCTATGACCTCAAAGCCAAGGGATTTTCGCATCTAGCCGAATGGCTAGCTAGGGAAGCAATAACCTTTTACCACTCTGTACCAACCGTGTTTCGCTTTTTCATTGATGCACTTAAAGGTGACGAGCAATTCTCCTCAGTCCGATTAGTGAGATTTGGTGGCGAGCGCGTACCCACACGTAATTTATCAATATTCAAAAAACATTTCCCCCCTCACTGTATTCTCTACACAGGTATGGGATCAACTGAGACTTCAACTATTCGTCATTTCTTCTCGAATAGAGACACTAAAATATCCGAGAGTGTCATTCCAACTGGCTTGGCAATAGACGAACGGGAAATTATATTGGTCAATGACCAATGGGAAAAAATTGAGACAGGAGAAATTGGCCTAATTGCGGTTAGAAGTCGATATCTTGCACTGGGTTATTGGCAAAAGCCAGAAGAAACAAAAAAAGCCTTTCGTCCGGCGGACACAAATGATGACCAAGTTCGTCTTTATTTGACAGGAGATCTAGGGCGCATTCAATCGGATGGATGCATGATTCATATGGGACGCAAGGATGCCCAGGTCAAAGTTAGGGGGCATCGAGTAGAAATTTCTGAGGTCGAAGCCACTCTACTCAAACATTCCAGTATTAAAGAAGCAGCAGTCGTCGCTTGGCCCGATGCACATGGTGATAATTATTTAGCTGCATATACCGTACCTTACTCTGGAGATAAGACCACACACAGTGAAATGTGCCGATTTCTTGCTGATAAACTTCCGGGATACATGATCCCGGTCGCCTTTAAATTTTTGGAAACAATGCCGTTAACACCCAATAGTAAGGTTGATCGTCGGGCTCTGCCCGAGCCCGAAATGATTCGCCCTGAAATGGATGTCGAATTTGTCGCTCCCCGTACACCAATAGAAGAGATACTCGCCGACATCTGGTCAGAAGTATTGGGTATTGATCAGGTAGGGATACATGACAATTTCTTTGTATTGGGTGGGTATTCTTTAGTAGCGACACAGGTACTAACTCGCGTCATCCGTACATTCAATCTAGAGATTTCTCAACGAAAGTTTTTTGAAGCACCAACGATAGCGAATCTAGCTGACGCTATCATCTCAAAACAACTAGAGCAATTGAGCTCCCAGGAGATTGAACAACTTTTAGCGGAAGTAGGTGATTCATCAACCGAAACAAAGATCTAATATTCCGCTAAGATATAATATCTTTGTATGCGTCCAACGCTACCATCTATTGCTCACAAAATTGACCAGAAATGTTTGGTAGTACCGGTTGAAAATCTACCAGGTAATTCATGTATACCGCTTAAATTTTAAATCTCATTTTGAGTTTGTACTTTTTTGTGAAAATTTTGTGAAGATATAAGTCCTAGTTTGGCAACAATTCTGTTTAGCACTCTTTACTGTAGTTATAAAATGAGCTTTTTTGGCAGTCTTAAACAGGAACGGGTCCAGTTGCGAAGCTATCAGACTCGCTATGAAGCCCAACAGGATATCTTGCAGTATATAACCATGTTTTACTACAGCCATCGGCTGCACTCATACTTGGGATACAAAAGCCCCAATCAATAAAAATTCTCGTGTCGTTTTGTTGCGACTAGGATGTAGCCAATGTGTGGAGTGGGTGACAGCTTTCAGTGGAATACAAATCGTCGATCATCGTCTCATCCTTAAGACAATGAAAACTATTGCAATAACATTAACTTAACAAATAAATGCCAATTCTTTATTGATAAATAACAACAAAACACAATTATTTTTTAAACAATAGTATTAGATGAAATTTTCAAGCAATTGATTTAATGAATGATATTATTATGGCATGGATCATGCTCATACTTAATTCAGTTACGCCGATTGGAGAGCCTGCCGATTTAATATTCATTAAGCTTTAAAATCTTATGACAACGGTCAGGCTGTCGGCGAGAAAGTCGATAATATCTATTATTAACGATGGAAGCGAGATCAAGCTCGTGGGTATAACCGCTAAGATTACTGATATAGCCATTATACAAATGATGACTTAAACCGCATCATAATCGCCAGAGGTGATCTAGTGGTAGGGGTAGTCCGTAGACTACTCCTACCGGGTCATTAAAACGGTTTTCCGTCTCTGCGGTTCCCATGAAACCTCGCGTACGTGCGGGAGTTGCGAGTTATAGCACTGTCAGTGCATATCCCTGCTAACTCCAACTCCCGCACTACGCTCTCTTACGATAAGAATGTCTGTGATGGCCAAAGCGGAAGCAAGTAAAGTCTTATCTGTTTTCGCATTGCCAAAATTTTATAAGGAGTTACATATTATGCATATTCGTGCCCAAAACATTTGGATTAAAGTTTTTGTTGTCGTTGGTCTTTTAAGTGTTCTTTGCTTCACGCCAGCTGTAGCCCAGGACCAGCAAAGCGCGCTGGATGGTAAGGCGGGCTACAACAATGATCAGCTCGAATCTTTTGTCATTGCAAATGCCGGTATATACCAGCTACAACAGCAAGTTATAACTCAAATGTCAGGCATGGA
>JAJFJI010000294.1 GCA_021774205.1 Nitrosomonas sp. | reverse complement strand
GGAAAGGTGTGCATGCTTAAGGAAGAAGAGCATCGGAAAGCCGTATGCGGGAGAACCGCGTGTCCGGTTTGATGAGGGGAGACTGTGGCGGCTAAGTGCATGAATATATAGCCATCGCAGCCTTCCACTCTAACGATTGATATAAAAATTGAATCTAAATTATAAATAAGTAGCAAGGATACAATAGTTCACCTTATTCCAATCGAGTCTGACCCCTTTGGTTCTATATATCTGATCCCATCATTGGAAGTAGACTAGGCTGTTCTTGCACCATTGACGAAGTATGTCAATGAACGGCATGATTCATTGAACCACATAACCACATAACCACATAACTACATAACCACATAACCACATAACCACGTATTAGTGGTTATTACTTTCAGATGCAGAGCCGCCAAGACAGGGTGGAGATGCGTTGGAATTTTCGCCTTTTTTAAGCCATTCTTCCATTGTCATGGTATGTAAAGCAAGCGCATGAATAGAATGCGCAAGCTCATCAGCCAGAAATCGTTAACCATTCGGTGGCGTGCGACCAGCATTTTCCCTTGAAACGCATTAGTAACAACAATTACTTTGAAGTGAGATTCAGATCCTGGCGGGACATTGTGGTTGTGGCTTTCATTAATGACTTCTAAAAATTCGGGTTGCAGTATTTGCAGTTTACTTTCGATGGTGTCTTTAATGCGCATAGATAATTCCTTTAACTTGATTCGATCGTAGTTGTTACAGAAGGTATTACACCACAGCAGGTGCCAGGCAAAAAACTGACGTCCAGTTTTCATTATTTTTCAAAAAATATGTTTGCACTGATATCTTTCTGATATTACACTTTCTTTTGGGTAGCATTAATTACTGCAATATATCAGATAGTTATGCTGCAACTGTAGGTTGCTCAAGTTGGCTGAGCAATAGTGGTAATTTGGAAAATTTATTTTTTTGCATCATCTTTGACTTATGAGCGCCCTCGTTAATTCTCCCTTTTGGCCATTTGCCGTATTGATTTTAGGCATTATAGCCGTCGTTTTGATGATCACCAGATGGCGGTTTCACCCTTTTGCCGCTTTAATCCTGGCTTCCATATTTGTGGGTTTGATCGCTACGGAACTTCCGGCAAACGACGATCAGTATCGTTTGGTAACGGCTGTGGAACTTCCCATGCTTGAATTTGGGGTGACAGCGGGCAAAATTGCCTGGGTTATCGCCCTCGCCGCCATTATCGGCACAGCCATGATGGAAAGCGGGGCGGCGGAACGAATTGTCAATTGGTTGCTAGCAACATTAGGCGAAAACCGAGCTGCGCTGGCGCTTTTGCTTAGCGGTTTTGTCTTGTCAATTCCCGTCTTTTTTGACATTGTATTTTTCTTGTTGATTCCGCTAGCGATTGCCTTAGCGCTAAAAACGGGCAAAGGGTTTGTATTATATGTGGTGGCTATTGCCGGCGGGGGCGCCATTACCCATAGTTTGGTCCCGCCAACTCCCGGTCCGCTGATCATGGCAGAAACTTTACAAATCGACTTGGGTATGACCATTCTGGCTGGTATGGCCATGGGTATCATCCCAGCTTTAGTCGTCCTCATGGCCGGTAGGCGGATGGATAAGAGGCTAGATATTCCCGTCCGGGTAGCGGAAAGTAATTTGGGGAAGCTTGAACATGAACCCGGTTTGATTATTTCTTTTCTTCCCGTAGTTCTTCCCATTGTTTTAATCAGCCTGGCTTCCTTATTACAGGCCTTTACCGGTAGTATTTCGGGATGGATGGCCTTTTTGGGCAACAAAAACATCGCCATGGCCATCGGTACCGCTCTGGCCATGTGGCTGTGGGCCCGGCAGTGTAAACTCAGCCCCGCCAATCTTTGGGCGGCTACGGCCAAGCCCCTGGAAATTGCAGGGACTATCATCTTGATCACCAGTGCCGGCGGCGCTTTTGGCGCTATGATCAAACACAGCGGCATTGGCGACGCAATTGAATTGGCGACCGAAAATTTCCACGTGCATTACCTCCTCCTGGCGTGGTTGATAGCCGCCGTAATGAAAATAGCGCAGGGCTCCGGCACCGTCGCTATGATTACGGCCTCCAGCATCATGTTTGCTCTCATAGGTACCGGCGCCGAATTGCCTTACCATCCCATGTACATTCTGTTATCCATCGGATTTGGTTCTTTATTTATCTCCTGGATGAACGATAGTGGATTTTGGGTGGTAGCTAAAATGAGCGGCTTTACCGAAAAAGAGGCTTTGCAAACGTGGACAGTTACGCTTGCGATCATAGCAATAGTAGGATTGATTCAGGTATTATTGATCGCTTCAATCTTTCCGTTTAAGTAAGAACTTCGCCTTCTCCGATTTCAGAAAACTAATTACTCAGGCTGCCCTCGATAAGACTTTTGTTGTCGTTTGCTCTAAGCACGGCAAAACGGCACAAAATTCTATTGTCAGCACATTATTACGTATGGCCGCATAAAGGAAGGCGTGAAACTTTAGCTCAGATATACGCTGATTACTTTCTAATAAAATACAAAACAAATAAATCATTCTGATCTTGAAATGATTTTTCAACACTGACTAATCCATGCTTTGCCCATGCTCCCAAATAAAATGCGCGATTTTCAGGGCAGTCATTTTCCATTATATGTGACAGTGTCCCTTCTATTTCAACCTCATTCATCGTGTTCCAGTCGTTCTTATAAATATTGCAGGCTCTAGTATTATATTCAAGTGGCGTCTCCTCCTCTCTGGACATCAGGTCATAAAAAATAAATACGCCTTTTTCGGTTAATAGATCTGAGATCTTCGAGAAACAAATATCTTTTTCTTCAGTATTAAGGTGATGTATTGAGTAACCTGCCATCACCACATCAAACTTTGAGTTTAATTTTACTGACTCAAGCAATAAATCCCCGACGATATGAGCAATCTTGGCTTTATGATTAATTAAAATCTGCTTGGAAAAATCTAGCGCTGACTCAGAAATATCGATTCCCAAATAATTCTTTAGCTGTGCCGGAACTATAGAATTGGAGATAACATACGAATCACCGCAACCTAAATCCAGAATGGAAAGTGATTTTTTATCGGAAA
>JAJFJI010000293.1 GCA_021774205.1 Nitrosomonas sp. | reverse complement strand
TCCTTACAAGGATACGGCTGGCCCGGCGATTAACCCGCTGATTAAGATTATTAACATTGTGGCATTGTTGATTATTCCACTGTTGTAGTAATCGTATTAATTAAAAAAGCACACCAGATTTTTTGGTGTGCTTTTTTTTGGGTCAATAATATTGGTATAGTAATTATTCAGTACATCGCAGTAACTGTTTGCCAGGGTGCATCGATATAACCTTTAGAAGTGTTACCGGCTGTGTTGATGGAGCTACCAATTGCTGGCCGCAGTGTTCCACCAAGAACCGGAAATGAGGGCCCAAGTATCGCTTCGATATTCAGGTCGACACCATCCTCCCGGTTAAATCTGCTCCATAGATCACCCACATCCTGAGCCAGGACGCCGAATTTCACTTGGTGAAACAGGTTTGTTTTGTGAGCTGCGTTATTACCTTGAGCAAATGGTGTCAATAGCAGTAGCGACAATTCTTTTTTCATGCCCAAGAAATTTTTTCCGTGAAAGCGTCTGTGTAAAGTAAATAGGTTATCCTGTGAACACTACCGGGTTTTATATTCCAGCGTCATCTTCATTCACATTTTCTATTGTGTTTTGTATAAAGAGATGGCTGCTTGTTCAAGTTTCAATAAGTGTTCCTTTCGATAATTTGCAAGCACGCTGATAGGCAAGTGCAGCAACCGCAAGATCTCCTAGTGCAAGGCCGCGAAATACAAACGCGGTGCGTTCGTCATTGCTACATCGGGCTAAAATGTCACCATTTACCAGGTTTGTAAGATCTCCTGACACAATTGACGGATCTACTAGCGGTTGTTGCATCTTTGACTCTTGTTCCAGATCATCAATAACGATACGGTCAAACGTGGACATGCTATCTGCATGCCAGGAGGCCGCCAGGTCGGTTAGCGTGGCAAATGCGCCGGGCTTTAACCATCGTGCATTAATAAATGGTGTGAGTTGCGGTGAAATCGTTACAGTGCTAATCACCAGATCGGCGCCACTTACTGCATCTTGTGCCGTGCTGCAAGCGATCGTTGCGTATCCCATTTCTTTGGCGGTGTGGCAGAATGCATCCCGATTGATGGTTCCGCGGCCAAATACCCGGATTTCTTTCAAGGGGAATAATTCGGCAAACGCACGTAAATGGCTGTGTGCTTGTACGCCACAGCCGATAAATGCCGCAGTCGAAGCGTCTGGTTTTGCTAGCCATTTGGCGGCAACGGCGCTTAACCCTGCAGTGCGTACAGCGGTTACCCAATTACCATCGATTATGGCTAGTGGCAGACCATTATCGCTATCGTGCAATACCACCAATGCGTTGATGCTACTGAAGCCGCGTTGCGAATTGAGCGGATTTAGGAGTAATGATTTGACTGCCAAAAAAGGGGGGTCGTCGGCTGCGGACAGCGTCGCCATCATATATCTGCCATCCGGGGGAGTGACAACTGCTTTGGGTGCATTCCAAACCTGCGACTGGCTGCGCCCGCGAATCAGGGCTTCGATACCTTCGACGACGACTTTGGTAGTTAACTGTAAATTTTCCAGCGTGCTTTGAGACAGATAGCGTAAATAAGCAGGCTTCTTAATGTTCGCTTTCTGGGTATTGTCCATCTGGTGATTTTCCTGATTGCTGATTACAATTTAAGCGGCGCTATATTTAATTATAGAACATATTACCCGACGAATTAGCTTTGTTGCCCGCTGCCTGATATAATATCGCCCCTTGTCGCATTGACTAACAGTCTATTTTTGAGGAATTTTTTATGTCTCGCGCTATTCGTAACATCGCCATTATCGCTCACGTTGACCATGGCAAGACCACGCTGGTGGATAAACTACTGCATCAGGCTGGTACGTTTGCCAAGCACCAACAAATAGCTGAGCGAGTCATGGATTCCAACGACATCGAACGTGAACGTGGGATTACCATTTTCTCCAAGAACTGCGCGATTGATTATGAAGACATACATATCAACATTGTCGATACACCAGGCCACGCGGATTTTGGCGGTGAAGTGGAGCGCGTTTTATCGATGGTAGATGGCGTATTGCTGTTGGTGGATGCAGTTGAAGGGCCAATGCCACAAACACGGTTTGTGACCAAGAAAGCCCTGGCGCTTGGATTGCATCCTATCGTGGTCGTTAATAAGATTGACCGGCCTGGTGCGCGTTCCGACTGGGTAGTCGATCAAACATTCGAGTTGTTTGATAAACTGGGTGCAACTGATAAGCAATTAGATTTTCCGGTCGTTTATGCTTCCGCACTTAATGGGCATGCTTCACAGGATCTCCAGCAGACCAGCAAGGACATGCGCCCGCTATTTGATGCTATCCTCAAACATGTCCAGCCACCTACTGGCAATCCTGATGAACCACTTCAGTTACGAATCAGTGCACTGGATTATTCCAGTTTTGTTGGCCGTATTGGTGTTGGCAGAATAAGTCGTGGTCGACTCAAGCCGGGCCAAGAAGTTTTGGTAATGGCTGGGGGCAAAACACCAAAAAAAGCAAAAGTTAATCAGGTGCTTGGTTTTCAGGGGTTGGAACGAATACAAATGCGTGAAGCGTTAGCTGGGGACATTGTGCTGATCAATGGCGTAGATGAACTCTGTATTGGCGCCACGATCGCGGATACGGAGCAGCCTGAAGCATTACCCATACATGTTGTGGATGAACCAACGTTGACGATGAACTTCCAAGTGAATACGTCACCTTTTGCCGGGCAAGAAGGAAAATTTATTACCAGCCGCCAATTGCGTGAACGCTTGGAAAAAGAATTATTGACCAATGTGGCGATGCGGCTGGAAGAAACGGGCGATACTGATTCTTTCTTGGTTTCCGGGCGTGGGGAACTACATCTCACTATTTTACTCGAGAACATGCGGCGTGAAGGTTTTGAACTGGCAGTTTCGCGTCCCCATGTGGTGGTGCGTGAAATTGATGGTGTTAAATGTGAACCGTTTGAAATGCTTACTGTGGATGTCGATGAATCGA
>JAJFJI010000292.1 GCA_021774205.1 Nitrosomonas sp. | reverse complement strand
TGTTAGATAACCATCTAGCATTGAAATATGAGTTGGAGCGTTGGGCACTTTTATTTCCCATACAGCCCCTTGAATCAGAATGCCAAACTGAATCTCTTGCCAATAATTTTCAAAAATACCCTTGAGTAGTGCATAAAGATTTGCTTCGGTAGGTTCTATTGGAAAGATTTCCAGCGCGCCGTTGCCAAATTCTTCGATGATTTTAGATTTAACCGTCATATGACGTTCCCACCTTATTTTTTCATACCATGAGATCTCTTCTGTAATGTTTATTTTTGCTGAAGAAACATTCAATAAAGTGCCAGTCTGTTTAATTCGTCTGAGTTAATAACCTCAGCCTTGATAAGTGTGGATTCAAGAGCATTTAGCCAAAGTTGATAATAATCCCAACTGGGGTCCTGTAATGGGTGCTCTGATTCCCACTGTTTTATTTCTGCTATCAATTCCTGTCTAAAATCTTCCCATTCAAAAAATCCCTGCTTTGCAAGATCCAGTGCAATCCCAAATGCAGAACGTTCCCATTCATGCTCAAAGCAGAGCGTTCCATTTAGTCGAGGAGGTGTATCCGTCCCTCCCATCATGCTGGTGACAGCAAACTGTTCATAGTTGGTTAACATTGTCCGACCTGATTCAGGCTATTTTGGGTAAGGCCACGCCCATCATTGATTCGGGCGTGACTAATTCGACGAGTTGCGCCTCGGTCATATTTTCCGCCCCTTCAGGGCGTTCGGGAATAACAAACCATCTGATTTGGGCGCTGGAATCCCAGACCTTGATTTCAATTTCCTGAGAAACATTCAGCCCGAATTCCCGTAAAACAGCTCGAGGCTCCCGTGCAGCACGGCTGCGGAAAGTTGGATCTTTATACCAATAGGGAGGTAGTCCAAGTACAGACCAGGGGTAACATGAGCACAATGTACAGACAATCAGGTTATGAACTCCGTCGCCATTGGCAACCGCTTTGACATGCTCACTTTCTGCACCAGTCATGCCTTCTGGCAGATCATCAAGCTCGGCAATGGCTTTTGCTGTGTCTTTGACTAGTCGTTTTTTAAATTCTGCATCCATCCATGCACGGGCAACGATTTTAGCGCCATTGAAGGGTCCCTTTTTGGTTTCAAAATGATTCAAAACGGTATCCACACTGTTACTGGTAATGATGCCTTTCTGAATTAACAGCGTTTCAAGGGCCTTGATTTTTGCTGCATTACGTTTTTCCCTGTCCTCGGGATATTCAAATTGATTTGACATAAACCGCTCCAGAAATAGTTATCATCAACTTATTTGATATATGCTTCATACAGGTCGGCATAGAGGTAGAAGTTATCTTCTGTATTGCCGGGCCAGATCTCTTTAGGATCGAACTTGACACAATGAACAGGCATACCTGGCCCGATACCATCCTCTTCGATATCAGTTAAATAACCATATGCGCCTTCATAAACATGGTCGATAATCCCTGTCTTATTCCGTAAAAAGCCGGGGAGTCTTGTATGTCCCTTACTTGGCGGATCTTTTATAGAAACCGTCTGGCCATCGAAAAACTGATAAGATGGTTCTATAGGTTTTCGGGGACTATCGCCTTCAATTAGATACTGCTCAATACGCGCATCAGTAGCGTTATCTTCTTTTGACGGAAAATCAGGTTCAGAGTTGGTCATGAACTTTTCGGTCAGCTCATTAAGTTCTTCGTCAGTTATGTAACCTTCATCGATAAAAAAGCTACTGATCCCCCCGAGCCATTTTTCATAATATCTATACTTGAAATAGTCGAAGGGGTTCATAGACTCTGCGCCTGTGCGCAAATCGGCCCACGTCCATTTATTGTGAAACGTTGAAGTTTTCTCCCCGTCATCCAAATGAGACGATAGCGCCATCATAGCGGCATGAATACCAAATATTCTCTTTTCCCAAGGTTCCACAAATACTCTTGTTTCGGTTGAGACTGGACCTAAGTCTTCCAGTCCTCCTAAATAATGTTGTAATTTCATACCACCGCCTGTTTATCTTAATTTAACTAGAAAAAGTGGATTTAAAACCAGCGCGTAAATATTTTTCATCAAGGTTATGGCCAATAAATATCAGCTGGTTATTTCTCTCTACATCACCCCAAGGTTTTCCAGGACGTCCTTCCATGGTCATATGAACGCCATGGAAAACGTAGCGCCTGCTTTCATTTTTTAGATTTAGTATGCCCTTGCTTCTCAGCAAGTCTTTTCCTTGATCTTGAACTAAATTAACCATCCATTTATTAAACTTATCTGGGTCAATCAATTCGGTGTTTTCAATAGAGACAAACTTTATAGAGCTGTCATGTTCGTGATCGCGGTCATCAAGAAAATCGGGTTCTATAGAAAGTATATTTTTAAGATCAAAGGCATTGATGTCTAATATTTTTTTATAATCAACTTTGCACTCTTCTGATAATACAATTTCAGAAAGAGGATTATATAAACGAAGCATTTTTTTCAGGCTTTCTACTTGTGGTGAACTGACAAGATCAATTTTGTTTAAGACGATTACATCAGAAAAAGAAATTTGCTCTTTAGCCTCGTTATATTCAGTCTGTTTTTTTATGTTTAAAGCATCCACAACGGTGATTACTCCATCAATCTGAGTTTGTAAGATCAACTTTTCATCAATCAAAAATGACTGAATAACTGGGGCTGGATCTGCTAGTCCAGATGTTTCAATAATTATTCTTTCTATATCGCGACTGTCTAAAATATTGTGAATTGCATTTATCAAGTCACTGCGGACAGTACAACATATGCAGCCATTGTTAAGTTCAACAATTTCGTCTTCTGTATCTATGACAAGCTGTCCATCAATGCCAGAGTCACCATATTCATTAACAATAATTGCAGTCTTATATAGATTAGAATTTCTGAGGATATGGTTTAATAGCGTTGTCTTTCCAGAGCCTAGAAAGCCCGAAATGATAGTTACATTCTTCTTCATAGATGAGCACTCCAAAGAAATATATGGCTATGTAGCAGTTAATTGTTGAATTTTTAGGTTATCTGATTGCAAATGATATTTTGGTTACTATAAAACAACATAACCTCATGATTGATAAGTGGTCATGTAACTTTGCAAATCAATTTCAATTAAGACATAGCCAAATGTAATCTAGCTTTTTTGATGTGTGCTGTCAAATATGCATACAC
Source organism: Nitrosomonas sp. (assembly GCA_021774205.1). Classification (GTDB taxonomy): domain Bacteria; phylum Pseudomonadota; class Gammaproteobacteria; order Burkholderiales; family Nitrosomonadaceae; genus Nitrosomonas. The sequence continues at coordinate 5,363 of JAJFJI010000292.1, read as the reverse complement.
TCTTACGCAAGACCTGCAAGACGTTTTAAACGGGCTGGGTTGTTTAATTGCTGAAGTGTGATGTTCGAAATGCCTATACGCTAATTGGCAGTCAGTTGCATCCTCATCCCCACAATGGGGTCGCGTTTTGCATCGCAACCTAGTGTGAAAATTAAAGGCAATCGAAGAGCTCAGGGTCGATCAAAAAATAATAGACTTGAACGACCTGGAGGGATGGTTTGGGATGGTTTGTTGTAATATGCCATTGTAATATACCAATAAATATTATAATTACATATTGGTAGTTTTTGCATGAAGGCTGTTATGCCTGTACAAAAGAATACAAGTGTGACACTGGGTGAACATTTTGAAAAATTTCTGGCGCACCAGGTTGAAACAGGGCGTTATGGTTCGTCCAGCGAAGCTATACGGGCGGGACTTCGCTTGCTTGAGGAACGCGAAACCAAGTTGGAAGCGTTACGCCACGCTTTGATTGAAGGTGAACAAAGCGACACGTCTGATTATTCATTGCAAAGCATTCTGGATGAATTGGAAGATGAAAAATAGATGGGATCATTTGTACATACCCAAAAGGCAAAGACTGATATGCTCTCGATTGGTCGCTAGGAGAACTGTACAAGCCAATCAGATTACTGGAATATGGCATCATTATGCTCAAGGGAATCGCTTGCATCAGAACGAGGATACCAGAAATTCTCCAAGATGCAGAAAACATGTTAACCACATTATTTCGCAAACTACTCGTTGAGTTCTATGAAGAAATGGTGCATCTTGATGAACGAATTGTCATATTAGAGCTGAAACTGAAAGCAATCAGTTTGCAGAATAAAGACTGTCAGCGCCTACTCACCATCCCAGGTATTGGTTTGCTGACTGCAACGGCCATGGTCGCAGCGGTAAGCGACATCACAGCATTCAAGAATAGACGTGAGCTGGCCGCCTAGTTAAGCTTGGTGCCACGCCAACATTCCACTTGAGGAAAAACGACACTACTGGGGATCAGCAAGCGAGGTGACAGCTATCTACGAACGTTATTGATTCATGGTGGACGAACAGTGGTTCGTGTTGCTGGCAAATACCAAGACAAGCGTAATCGATGGATCAGCGAACTTGATCAACGACGAGGTAAAAATATCTCTGCAGTCGGGGTAGCCAGTAAGAATGCACGTATTGCATGGTCGCTATTGAGTAAAAATGGAATCTATAATGCAGCAACTGCATAGTATGGATACATTCATTATCGATATGCTCAATAGAGGCTTTGCCCCTAGCCGTGCGGCTTACCCCACCCTCGCCGGGAGGCAGAGGCCGAGATTTCCGGCCTCTGCCATAAAGGGTGACATCAATTCCGGATAAATCAAGGACTACTCGATGCTAAGCATCTGCGTTCCTCCTTGACATATCCAGAACTGATGCAAAAATTAAGTAGAGAAATAACAGCGTCAACTGTTAGCAACGAATTGCATGGATAAAATTTAAGAGATGGCATAAAAGGGAACACCTGCATTCCTACGAACCTGATAGGTACCTGGGCCCATTATTCGAGGCCGAAGACCTGATTAGGCAGGAATGCGCGAATTCCATCAGGGCCAGAGGCTTTATTTAGACCTCATCCAAAGGCCGGATATATGGATGCTTTATTTTTTTGTCAAAACAGAAAATCTTATCTTGCAATACGGGGTGGACCATAATATGGTACCTGCTTGCCGGGGCGGGATTCCCACCCGCTGGAATATTCGACCTTGCTCGGCCGCACTCCTTAGAATTCTAGTATTCTGCGCTATTAACCATCTTAAATATCCATGAAGTTTCGCCGGCTACCAATTTATACCGCAGCTGACGCGTTCCGCCAGTGGGTCTATTATTAGTGTCTCCTTTGCTGTAAACAGGAAAACGTCTGATCAGACTACTTTCAACAATTGAAAACTCATCGTGCCCCATATAGCCTGAAGCATTTTTCTTATCATCTTCCAATGGCGGCAAATAGATACTACTGAGTGATTTTTTGCTATTAGCGCTATAGGCAATTACATCACCATAAGTGCCACTCCCTGCAGAATGCGTAAAAACATAAATTTCTGGCGAACCATCACCATCTATATCAGCAATTTCTGCCCCTGTAACTGTGCCATCAATTTCTTTTTTTATGACAGAATTATCAATTTCAAGACCGTAAGGTCTGATTTCTAGAATATTGAGTGAGCTATTATTTGAGCAAGTCACATGAAAAGTGATGTTATGAAACTTATATACTTTATCAAAGCCCGCAGAAACGACAGTAAAACTGTAGCCGAACAGTAATATTACGATAACTACAAGCAAAGATTGTTTCATAAAAAAAGCCTTGTTTTTCAAAAAGATAATTTATTTTTTCGAGTAACAAAAGAAAACGTAAATAATTAACGCATTTATTGCAACACCAACCGCCATTAAAACCGTATTCAGCACAATTGAATCAATGCCAATCGAGTCAATGAGCGAAACAAAAAATGAACTCCATGGCAGCGCTACAAGAACAACAAAAATTCCTGACAGACTATTTGTTGCCATGGTCGCAAACATCAGAACAAAGGCTAAAATAGAGACAATTATATAAACTGTTGTCAATATAAGTGGCAGCTTTGATTGACTATTAAACAACACAGTCATCTTTAATTTTTAGCGTAATTAGATGGAACAAGGGCTAAAATAAGCCAGACTAAAGAATGTAAACCGCTACTTGTTTGTTGAGAATACAAAAATGAAACAACACCTTCCAATAAAACAAGAACTAAAACTGACCACCATCCAGACAAACCAATATCACGAATACGCTTGGCGGTAATATTGAACCCGATAAATGCAAACACCATCATCAGCACACCCAGAATCAGCATAAATGGCAGAGTAAACCATTCTCGCAATTGGTCTTGTGCCTCCTGAAGATTTCCACCAAGAAGGTGTTCACCGGCACCGATCGCCAGAACCACCAGCATAGCAAAACCGAAAAGAAACAAAAACAAAAGTAAAGAGTAACCTAGAAATTGAAGACGCATCAGGCGTCCGGTTTTTATTTCACCAATAAGATTATCAAGCATATTATTAACTTCCTTTACTCAAGATTATGAGTTACTTCAAATTTTCCAGGCCACTGGTGTCAATACCTTTTAATAGGTTTTCATTAAAATGTTTTGATTCTACTGCTTTGTTATGTCGCACTTGTTCAGCATGCTTTTCATATTCTATTCCCATACGTTGATTACGCATCATTGATTCCTGTTCTGTTTCGCACTGTCTGAAACCATCAGTCCATCCTGAAGAATATAGTTGGTCACTGCCAAAACGTCGAACATCTTTTTCAAACTGGTCAAAATAACTGCCGCCTGCTTTTTTGCCACTATGACAACCATCATCAAAGCCATCGACATAAGCAGCTGGCTGGCCTTGTTGACGCAAAGTATAAGCTTCAGAAGCACAACCGATCAGAGCAACCAGACTACCGAATACAAGCACTGATAAGATATTTTTTTCTATATTCACAAGTCGCATCCTTTTTTTATAAAATTAACGTTAAAATCTAGATCCTGTAAGTGATCACACATGAGAAAGAGGTCAGGTTCCGTTTGAGCCCATACACCTGAGGCCAGCGTATATGCTGAAACACTGCCTTTGGCGAACCTTTCACCCTTCACCCGAAGCACGTGATCTGAAATTTATTATCTTATCATTCAGTAACTTATCCAGAAGTATGCGTGTCCCACAGCAAATCTAGATTCATATTCCTCATATCATGAATCATATCAATGTAATCACCATCCTGATCAGCTACAGCCCGCATCATTTGGCCAGCAATCTTTTTCAGGCACACGTCACCATTTACCTGTGCAATTGCAATGATGCGTGTTGGGAACCTGATACTTTTTAAGGCCCAATACCTATGATCAGGTGTTGATGCAATGAAAAACCGGTGGTCGCCTTGGTGGTGAGGAGACTCACTCCATTCACCAGATATCAGAAAATCCCACTGCCCCCATTTACTTTTCTTTTTAACTTTTCCATTATAAATACAAGTGAGGGACGAGAACCTAAAAAACCTAAACAACTCATCTTGTCGTGGTTTTTTTAGGTTTATTAGGTTCTGGTGCAGATGTATTTCTAAAATAATTAGCTGTAGCTGGCCAGCAAGTCCGGTGTAGGTTTTTCAACGATGAGATTATGTTCTATTTAATTGCGCTTCAATTTATAGTTGTTCCTTAAGTCACCTTTCACCCATGTCAGAAAGGGTGGCTTGCTGAATCGCTTCTAGGTCATCCCATCCTACGTCATGCGTATACTCAGGGCGATTTGTTATGTGGTCTCGATATAGTTCAATTGATTGCAGAAGCAAGTTTTTATATTCCTCATTCACTGGCAAAGATAATACATCGTTCCTGAGCAGCACAATTCGTGGATGGTCAACTAGTCCATGATGGCTAGATGATTGCAGCGCTAGCCAAGCCGCATCGATATCCTTTTTACTAGCAGATTCTATGGCTAGAGCGAGCAATGCAAGGCTGGCTCCCAATGCCGCAAGCATCTTTATGCTTTCTCGACGGTTCATTTTTTACCTCCCGTCAGATATGACAGTATTTTCTCCCAAGGCAAATCAACATCTGTTCGCCCGAAGTGCCCATATACGGAAGTCTGTGCATAGATAGGCCGCTCCAGATCTAAGGTGATGATGATGCCTCTCGGTGTCAGCTCGAAGGTGGTCCCATACTAGTAGCTCCAGATCCTCGTCAGACCGCTCCCCGATGCCATAGGTGTCGAACCATTACTGACGCCGGTTTCACACACAACACCGATGGCATACGCCAGCTGCACCTGGCACCTTGTAGCAAGTCCTGCTGCCACAATATTCTCGGCAATGAAACGTGCTATGTAGGTAGCTGAGCGATCCACTTTGCTCGGGTCTTTTACCTGAGAACGCACCGCCACCATGCGGGCGACTGTTGCCATAGGTATCCCAACACTGGAATTATCGCCTTTATGCTAACGCAATCTTTTTCCAAGACGCAAAGGCCCGTTGTCTCAGATCCCGGCAATGGTTGGCAGACACCAAATGGCGGTAAAGATTAAATAGATTGTAAACAGCAGCATGGACACCTTTATTGGCGTATTGGGGAGTATCGTGAATTGTGTTGGGGACAAGTTCTCGGTAAGCGACGCCGTAGGTTTTCAATTTATCAGTGACAATTTTCCTAGGTTCATTTCGGCAATTATTGAGAAACCGCTTGAAGAAGGGCTTAGCAGCTTTACCATCTCGACGAGCTTGTAGCAAAACATCGACTACCTTACCGTCTTGGTCTATTGCTCGCCACAAATACAGTTGCTTGCCTTGAATC
>JAJFJI010000291.1 GCA_021774205.1 Nitrosomonas sp. | reverse complement strand
CGGCCTCCATCAGGGCGCGCTTTTCAAAGCCCAGATTATCGTAAATCCGCGCAAGACTGGAGCTGCGTCCAGCCTCGTCCTGATCCAACAGCAGTTTGGAGCGATACACGGCACGATTATCATTAAGGTCAATCGATTTCTGGATATCCTTTAATGCCTCAACTGGCCGATTCTGTGTTTGTTTTTGAATGGCATCATAAAACCATGGCGTCGGATCATAGGGATCGCGCTCTTTCGCCATGTCAAACTGCGTACTGGCTAGCGGATAGCGTTTTTCCTCAAAATAGGCTTTGCCCAGATAACTCCGGATCAGCGAATTAGCCGGGTCCAGACTGACGGCAATTTCCAGCTCAATGCGTCCGGCTTCTAGCTCTCCTTCGCGGATCAGCGCCAGACCTAGACCAAGTCTGGGCATGGGGTCTGCCTGGTCGAGCGTAATCGCTTGCGTAAAAATTGCCTTCGCGGCTTTTGTGTCAATTTGCAGCAAATGGGCAAAGCCCAATACCGTTTGTGTTTTGGCCAGGGCGGGATTTAAATTGACCGCCTGGCGTGCCGATTCAAGCGCACGGTCCAGATCGCCGGTCGACATTTGCAATTCAGCCAGTCTCGCCCAAGCCAATGCATTTTGCGTATCAAGTTTTAACGCTTCCTGAACACTGGCAAGTGCCGCTTCAATTTCAAAATGGGCTTGTTGCGCGTAGGAGAGTGCGAGTTTGGCTATTGGAGATAACTGATCCAGTTCGACGGCCTGAACGGCCAAATTCAACGCCAGCTCTTTGTCATTTTGCACCACAGCAATAATGGCTTTTAACGCATAGGCATCGCTGTTGTTTGCATCGAGCTCAAACGCTTGTTCGATCGCGGCTTTAGCCTCGTCTACCCGTCCGACGGATAATAGTAATCCTGCGTAGTAGTTCAGGAAATGAGCGGTACGCGCACTTTGTGGCACATGATCAAGTTCGGAGATCGCTTTGATGAGCTTGCCTTGTTGATAAAATTCAATCGATGTGCGAAGTTCTGAAAACGCTGGTTCGGTGGCTATCTTCTCGTCCAGCTGATAATCGATAATGGTCGGGTAATACAATGCCCACTGCACGGCATCGGTTGGACTGATAATACCTATTTTTTTTGGCGCTTCATTCTTGCGTGCTATGGCTGCTTCATGGTCAACCAGCACTAGACTGCCCTTATCATTACTGACGGATACCTGCCCTTCATAGATAACAAGTTGCGTGTTGTCTTCCACTACGCTTACAAAAAATTCGGTGCCTTCCACGCCGGCATTAACAAAAGGTGTTCTTATCTTGAAGGGTTTCGGTGTGCGGGTAAGAATATGCAACGCACCTGTGAATAAATCAACAAGCGAGGTGGCTTTGTCTTCTGCTAATTCTGGGAATGTGATGGTAGTCTTCTGATCAAGCCGCAACATGCTTTCATTATTTAAGCGTAATGCCGCCCGGCTACGTGCACGAACACGCAGCATATCTCCCGGGCAAAGTGTCATGTCCATGGCTGCTTGTTGCCAAATGGTTTGGCTGGCGCGGCGCAGTTCAACAATGCCTTGTATCGATACAATCTGCGCTACTTCCGGTTCACAGGATGCTGCGGCAGAAACCTTACCGGAAAAACTGAATAGCGTTGAGACAGCAAAAACAAAAAACATCATGGCTGATGTCTCGCCGTAACGCAGATTCAGTGCAGCTGACCGGCCAGCGAGCATGGTAACCTTTTCTGATTCATTGAAAATTAGAAAGCAAATAGAAACACGCTCCCCTCCCCGCTTCCTAAAAAACTACTTGAATAACCAAACGCAGGCTCTAGATCTAATTTATGAAAACCGTAGTCCCTTATAGCATCAAGGATATGCTCTGTGTTGACATATATCAAACCATGTTACAAATATACTAAGAATTTATCTCACGGGATGTGGCAATTGTCACTTTTGAGCCACAAAACTATTATGATTGTTATTTACTTGTCATTTGTATGACTGAAGTCCATGCACCCGCTGGTGGTGCAAATTTATATTGCTGACAATACTTCAAAAAGAATCGTGTCGGCCCATCATCTGGAAATACCTTGAGGATTTCTGAAAAACCATTGCAAGCTTGCTGCCATTGCTGCAACTGATAGGTTTGCAAGGTGCTCGCAAAGATTTCACACAACCACAATTGCTCACTGCTTGCCGCTTGCTTATGCGCAACAAGCTCGGCCAGGTTTACCGGAGATGATTTTCCGACCAACAAAAAATCTCCAAATGGACGAATCAGAAAATCATCCAGGCCTTCAACAACTTCACCAGACAATAACAAGCGTGTTCCAAGCTTTTTGTTGGCGCCCTGAATTCGGTTGGTCGTGTTCACGACGTCACCAACAGCGCGGTATTCGAAATGACGGCTTGCCCCCACAGTTCCCAGTATTATTTCGCCAAAATGCAAACCAATGCGTGTGGTCAGTTTTGGTCGATTATCGGTTTGGTTAAAACGATCGACTGAAGCCGCAATGTCCAGGGATGCCAGGCATGCTTTCTTTCGTAATTCTGAATTTGCAGACGGAGCTGTCCATAGCGCCAACATCGCATCGCCCACCACATCAGAAACATCACCCGCATATTTTTCAACCGGTTCAAACAATGCAGCATAATAATCATTCATCAATTGGCTTAGCCGGCCAGGACTCATCTTCTCGGACAGCGGCGTATAGTTCTCAACATCGGTTGCCAAGCAGACGCCATAAACCAATTTATTGTTGGCGGTGACTTGGCCTGCACTTTCCTTAATATGTTTAACCACCCGTTCAGGAAGAAAACGCCCAAATTGTTCCTCAATTTGCTTACGTTCCCATTTCTCGTTGTAATATTTCAATGACAACGATCCGAATACTGCCAATGGCAATTGCATGAAAAGTGGAATAAACAAAGGCAACCAAATCCCTGTTTCTTCAAACTGATAACTGGCATTCCCGACATAAATGGCTGCCAAAACAACACCAACAAGCGTGGCGCTTCGATTGGGCAGCACTAGAAAAACAACACCCAGTGTAAAACCCAATAGAAAAAGAAGACCTAAACTTCCAACAAATGGAAAAGGCCTGATAGATTGATTTTCCAGCAAATTGGCAAAAGCGGTTGCAGCGATTTCAACGCCACTAATGGTAAGTCCATCGGGATTGGAAAACACTGTGTGATAATCGTCCCTAATTCTATCCTGCTCAGACTGGGCAGCAGCCGAGAATCCAATAAAAACAACCTTGTCATTAAAATCGTTTGACATAGCCTGGTTATGATCAGGTTGCAGCAATGCTTGATGATAGGGTATCGTTTGCACGCTACGCGGCGGCCCAAAAAAATTCAGGTAGCGCATTTTGCTACCGGAGTATAAGTTGATCAGTGAATTGATCTTCCTTTTTTCCCGAGCATTCAAACTTGTATCGCGCCGTAATTCGGCGCGCATCTGCTGCGTCATTTGCGGTTCATTCTCAAAAATATGACGCAGGGTGAAGATTATTTCCTCAATATCCAGCGTTTTTTTATCCGTTGGCAATTGTGACGCAAACGCGGGACTCACACGTGTCAATAACCGGATAAAATCATCATAGACGGTCATCGCATAAGCCTGTAGTGCGACGACTGGTAATGTAGGCGCATCACCCGCACTGGTCTTGAAAGTCCAGTATGCATTGACGCTCGCCGCTCTGGGCAAGAGAAAAGGCGCCTGAGCCAATGCAGCGCTTTCGATAACAGGTAAAAGTGGAATGGTACCTGCTGTTACTGTACTAACCTGCACCGGACTAGTCTGACTTGCAAATAATGGCATCTCCTCAATGTCCAGTCTTTCAACCACCACCACATTACCCGCTTTTTGCATTGCACGAGCCAACTTCTCATCGTTTTCGGGAATATCGCCAGGTGTTTCAAATATCAGATCAAAAACAATGACGCGCGCACCCGCATTGGCCAATTTTTTAATCAAATGGGCATGCAAATCACGTGGCCATAACCTAGGATTGATCGGCAAATCAAGTTGGGTCGCAGACGGCTGATCAATGGAAATGACGACAACATCATCAGGCGCAGGGACTGCACCACGCAACTGAAACAACCAATATAAACCGAATTTCTCTTCCAGCGCCAAACCCACTGGCGTCAGGTTTACCATAAGTCCGATCAGGCCAACAAATACGCCAAAAAGAAGCTGCCTGAATCTGCTTGCGGTCACCGGGGTGGATACTCCTTTGCGATTAAATCTTCACTTGGCGCTCATTTACTACTTTGTCATGTTTTTATCCATAAACGCACCCAATGTCATTTTCCATTCTTTGCGCATAAAAATAAAACCATCATTGTGACCACCCTGCAAGGTCAAGAATTTTTTCGGTTCAGGCGCGATCTGGAATAAATCCTGACCATGCACAAAGGGCACAATTTCATCCTGCGGACTATGGGCGACAAATACCGGGCAACTAACCGAGCGTAAATTTTCAAATGTATTGTATTCAAAACGGGCTATTTGACGAACCGGCAGGAAAGGATAAATTTGTGTCGCTAAATCGGGTACTGACGTAAATACAGATGCCAATACCAGCATACCCGGCTTTTCACGTGCAGCAAGCCATGCCGCCACTGCGCCACCGAGCGATTCGCCA
>JAJFJI010000030.1 GCA_021774205.1 Nitrosomonas sp. | reverse complement strand
TGATTCCCAGTCTCTTTCAGAACTGACTATAGTTACATTTAAATTTTAAATCGGCGTTATAATTCGCTTTTCAATAAACTCAGATTAATTTCATGACCACAATAGTTTCAGTTCGGCGTGGTTCAAAAGTTGCGCTCGGTGGTGATGGCCAGGTAACTTTAGGAGCCGTTGTCGCCAAATCTAGTGCACGTAAAGTTCGCAGACTCTATCATGACAAAATACTTGCCGGATTTGCTGGCGGCACGGCTGACGCTTTCACCCTGTTTGAAAGATTTGAAGGCAAACTGGAAAAGCACCAGGGACATCTCACGCGATCTGCTGTTGAGCTGGCAAAGGATTGGCGTACCGACCGTATTCTGCGTAGACTGGAAGCAATGCTGGTCGTAGCCGATCCAGAAGCCACGCTTATTATTACCGGGGCAGGCGATGTTATCGAGCCTGAGTTTGGTCTAGGTGCAATTGGTAGTGGTGGGTCTTATGCCCATGCCGCTGCACGCGCGTTACTTGAAAACACCAGCTTGACACCCAAAGAAATTGTCATCAAATCGCTTTCTATCGCAGGTGATCTCTGTATTTACACCAATCAGGATGCTGTCATCGAGTCTATCGATTAAGCTTTAAAAACAGAATAATAAGTAGAACAGGTCCGGATTTCCTGAAACTGCCATCTATCCGCTAATCACTAAAAATTCAGAGCTTATAACTATGTCTCAAATGACCCCACAAGAAATTGTCCATGAATTGGACAAGCATATTATCGGGCAAGATACTGCCAAACGTGCTGTCGCCATTGCGCTAAGAAATCGTTGGCGCAGACAACAGGTTTCCGACCCACTGCGGCAAGAAATTACTCCAAAAAATATTCTTATGATCGGCCCAACGGGTGTTGGCAAAACCGAAATTGCGCGACGATTGGCAAGACTGGCCGACGCGCCATTTATTAAAGTTGAGGCAACGAAATTTACTGAAGTTGGTTATGTTGGACGAGACGTGGATTCGATTATCCGCGACCTAACAGAGGCTGCCATCAAACAGTCCCGTGAAAAAGAAACCAGGAAAATGCGCCCTCACGCGGAAGACCGCGCGGAAGAGCGTATATTAGACGCGCTCCTACCACCGGCAAGAGAGTTTGATGTAAAGACAAGTACAGACGAAGATCGGGACCCCGACAGTAATACGCGGCAAAAATTCCGTAAAAAATTACGGGAAGGCGACCTGGACGATAAAGAAATTGAAATCGACGTTGCGATACCGCGCGCCAGCATGGAAATCTTCGCGCCACCCGGCATGGAAGATCTTACTTCCCAGATCCAGGGTATGTTCCAGAATATGTCAGGCGACAGAAAGAAATCACGCAAAATAAAAATCGGCGAAGCAAAAAGCCTGTTGATCGAGGAAGAAGCTGCCAAGCTCGTTAATGATGAAGAGTTAAAATTACGCGCCACCCAAAATGTTGAGCAGAATGGTATTGTATTTCTGGATGAAATCGACAAAATCACCAGTCGCTCAGAAACATCCGGCGGTGAAGTGTCACGTCAAGGGGTACAACGGGATTTGTTGCCGTTGGTTGAAGGGACCACGGTATCTACCAAGTTTGGCATGATAAAAACGGATCATATCCTGTTTGTTGCCAGTGGCGCTTTCCACCTTACCAAACCTTCCGACTTGATTCCGGAATTACAAGGGCGTTTTCCGATTCGCGTAGAACTGACAAGCTTGAGTGTTAGCGACTTTGAACAAATCCTGACCAACACCGACGCTTGTTTGACACGTCAATACGAAGCATTAATGAAAACGGAAGGTATTGAATTAACGTTTACCAATGATGCCATCAAACGACTGGCTGAAATCGCTTTCTCGGTAAACGAGAAAACCGAAAACATTGGGGCAAGACGCTTATATACCGTTATGGAAAAACTACTAGAGGAAATTTCATATGATGCATCAAAACATAGCGGTGAAACGATTGTGATTGATGCAGCCTATGTCGATGCCCGTCTTAAGGATCTATCTCAAAGTGAAGATTTAGCACGTTACGTGCTATAAACCTGAAAAACCGTTCATCACCTTGCATACAACCACTGTAACAGCTTGTCCATAGCAGTCCGGGCAGAAGCCGCTTTAGTATGATTGACAAAAAACACCACAACAATGCGCCGTCCGGACTGATCAAGCATATAGCCAGCCAATGCCCTGACATTATTTAAGGCACCGGTTTTCATATGCGCCAGCCCACTCACTGCAGTTCCGGTAAGACGATTTCTCATGGTGCCATCAACCGAAGCAATTGGCATTGATGCAATGAATTCTGGCATCACTGGGCTTTGGAAAGCTGCCAGCAATAGTTTCCCCATATGATCCGCGCTAATTCGTTCTTTGCGTGACAGACCTGAGCCGTTCTCAATAACCAGTTCAGAAAAATTTAACTGTCTGGAAGCAAGCCACTGTTTGATTGCCGCATCGGATTTGACTAATGTAGCAGACGACCTATTAAGGTCTGTCTCAGCCGCTGTCCCTAGGGACAAGTACAATTGCCGCGCGGCAATATTGTTGCTAAATTTATTGATGCCACGAATAATTTCTGCTAATGGTGGAGATTCATAAACTTTCAGCGGTGTTAAGCCGTTCAACGCAATATTATCAACAATAACGTTGCCGTAAAATTCCCCACCCTGCTGCGTCCATAACTGCTTAAACAAGTCACGGGTATACGTGGCACTATCTTGCAAACCTAATAGATACGATTTTTTGCCGCAATGAATAGAATAATTGCCATTTAGCTTGACAGTCACCCGGCGATTGCTAGCTTGATCCAAATGAATATCCGCATCCAGTAAACGACGCCAATCACCACACTGATTACGCGTCAATTTCAGATCATTATGTAAAAACAGTGAATCCGATACCGGCTCAACAACCACTCGCACTGTGTTATCACTCGGTTGCGGTATAAAATGAAGGGTAGTCGTTCGATAGTTTATCAACAACGCTTCCGGAATAATATTGTAAGTCCGATATGGCTGGTCATCAAAAGCACCGGGGTCTTCTCTTGGGATATCGTAGTGGCTGTGATCGAGAATCAGATCACCAGTAATTTTATGTAAATCAGTCTGACGCAAACGATAGACAAGCGACCAGAAGTTTTCCAGATCCAGCTTAGGGTCACCATAGCCCTTGATAACCAGGTCACCTTGCAGCACACCCGATACTAACTTGCCATGGGCATAAATGACTGTTTGCCAGGTATAAGCCGGGCCCAGCAATTCCAGTCCGGCAAAAGTCGTGACAAGCTTCATGACAGACGCTGGATTCATTGCCACATTAGTATTAACGGCTAATATGGACTGGGGCGCGCCAATTTCATGCGCATAAACGCCAACAGCGGATACGGGTATTCCTGCTCGTTTAAGTGCCTGTTGCACAGACGCTGGCAGGCCGCCAGAAAACACGGGCAACGTTAAGTTAATTATTACAAAAAATAGAATAACGACGCACTTCAATAGTGTCATTTTTCAAAGTCCACAACAATCAAAAAAGATTACTTGGTTTTATCCTGGCACATATCAAAACCATCATCCCAACCCATTCGATATTGTCCGTCAGTGTTGTAACGACTTTCATTTTTTTGCCCATAGAGCGTTTCTTTGGCTGTTTCACACCCATCGATATAGCCATCTTTCATAGCAGCCGGATAGCCGGAGAGATTATAAGCAGGACGCGTACTGGGTGGCAGCGGCCCCGGCGGGCGCTCCTCAATATCCGGTTCGGGCGGTAGTTGGACTGGCTCCATTGTTGCGCAATTTGCAAGCGCAAATAACATAAAGAAAATTATAATTGTTTGTATAAAACGCATGGCAGTTTCCTCTTAAGGATTACGCCCATCATAAAACAGATTTCAACAAACTGCCCATCTCGGCAGGATTACGCGTCACTCGAATGCCACATTCCTCCATAACTGCCAGTTTTTCCTGCGCTGTCCCTTTGCCACCGGAGATAATCGCACCAGCATGTCCCATCCGTTTACCGGATGGCGCAGTCACACCAGCGATGAAACCGACAACCGGTTTTTTCATGTTATCCTTGATCCAGCCTGCGCAATCCTCTTCATCTGAGCCACCAATTTCACCGACCATCAAAACAGCATCGGTTTCATCATCTTCGTTGAATAATTTCATGGCATCCAGGTGCTTTAATCCATTGACCGGATCCCCACCAATACCAATACACGTCGATTGGCCAAGCTCTTGCTCCATAAGTTGCGCCACCGCTTCATAAGTCAACGTACCAGAACGGGATACCACACCGATACGCCCTTTTTTATGGATATATCCCGGCATAATACCAATTTTTATTTCATCGGGCGTAATAATGCCCGGGCAGTTCGGACCTATTAAACACGTTTTCCGTCCCTGCATTTTGTAACGTGTACGTAGCATGTCACGCACAGGAATGCCTTCAGTAATACAAATGACCAGGTCTAACTCCGCTTCCACGGCTTCATCAATTGCTGCGGCGGCAAAAGGTGGCGGCACATAAATCACTGAAACCGTCGCGCCAGTTTCTTGTTTAGCTTCTTTTACCGTACCGTAAATCGGGATACCCTCAAAATTTTCACCGGGTTTTTTTGGATTCACCCCGGCGACAAAACAATTTTTTCCATACGCATAATCACGGCACATACGGGTATGAAATTGCCCTGTTCTACCGGTAATGCCTTGCGTCATTACCCGACTGTTCTGATTGATCAGGATTGACATAAGTGCTAACTCCTTATTTGGTTTTATCTTAATCCGCTTTAGAACCGGATGCGGATGCAGATGCAGCTGCAACGGCTTTTTTAGCAGCATCAGCCATGTTATCCGCCGAAATAATCGGCAAACCCGAGTCAGCCAATATTTTTTTCCCCAATTTCACATTCGTTCCTTCAAGACGCACGATTAATGGCACATCGAGCTTTACTTGCTTTGCAGCCGTAACCACACCTTCAGCAATCACATCACATTTCATGATACCGCCAAAAATATTGACCAGAATCGCCTGCAATTTGGGATTGTGCAGCATCAGCTTGAATGCTTCCGTGACTTTTTCCGCTGTCGCACCACCACCGACATCCAGGAAATTGGCAGGATTTCCACCGTATAATTTGATGATGTCCATGGTTGCCATTGCCAGCCCTGCACCATTTACCAGACAACCGATATTGCCATCCAATGAAATGTAGGATAAATCATGCTTGGCGGCTTCGATTTCTTCCGGATCCTCTTCATCCAGATCACGCAAGGCGACAATATCAGGTTGTCGAAATACTGCGCTATCATCAAAATTCATTTTTGCGTCAAGTGCAATAATATGCCCGTTTCCTGTCATTGTTAACGGATTGATTTCAGCTAACGAGGCATCGGTATCATCAAAAGCCCGATACAAATCTTTCAGCAATTTCCTTGCTTCGGCTATGCAAGATTCCGTTATCCCAATCTTGCATGAAATATCATCGGCCTCTTCGTCTGTTAACCCCGTTGTGGGATCAATCAGGACCTTATAAATTTTTTCTGGTGTCTTGGCAGCAACCTGTTCGATATCCATGCCACCTTCTGAGCTTGCCATCAAGCAAACCCGCTGACTCCGACGGTCCACAACCAGGCCGATATAAAATTCTTTACTGATATCGACGCCCTGCTCTATCAAAAGACGATGTACCGTTTGTCCACCTAACCCTGTTTGGGGCGTAACAAGCGTCATATTCAATATACTTTCAGCGTGTTGACGTACTTCATCGATTGTTTTTGCAATTTTCACACCCCCACCTTTTCCTCGCCCACCCGCATAAATCTGCGCTTTCACCACCCACAAGCTACCACCCAATTTTTTTGCCGCTGCTACTGCTTCTTCGACACTGAAACAAGCAATACCTTGCGGGGTAGCAACGCCAAATTTACGAAGAATCTCTTTGGCCTGATATTCATGGATTTTCATTTGTCTTCTTCCTTAATTTTTTCCTGCTGATGTAATGATTCGAGATGCGCTTCAACCTTGGCCATTTCTTCATCAAAAGTAGGCAGCAACGTTTCCAATGTTTTGGCGTCATTCGCCTTCCCTGCTTGCTCTACTTTAGCGCATAACTCTCCCAACGCCATCGCACCAACTGAACGAGAAGAAGATTTCAGTTTATGCGCTGTCGAACCAACGATTGTCCATTGTCCTGCCTGGAAAGCAGTATGTAAATCTTTCGATGTTGTTGCCGCATTATCACGATACTCTTGCAGCAGTTCTCTGATCATTTCTGGATCGTCTCCAATCAGCTCTTTAAGAATTTGTATATCTACCGGCACCACAGCCGATGACATTTCCGTAACCGGGGTTATTGTGTCTGCTCTCGACTTGCAAATTTTTAGATACTTCTCCAAAGTAGCCTGTAAATCTTCAAGCTGAACCGGCTTACTTAGATAATCATCCATACCAATGCTACGGCAATGTTCCATTTCTCCTTTCAACGCATTGGCGGTCAACGCAATAATAGGCTTATTTTTTGTCCCAGTATTACTGGAACGAATGGCTTTGGTCAATTGGTATCCGTCCATATTTGGCATATGTAAATCC
>JAJFJI010000290.1 GCA_021774205.1 Nitrosomonas sp. | reverse complement strand
TACTTTGGACATCATATTGCATTTACCATGCGACATATGATGCTTGCCACCATCACCATCATCGCCATGTTGATGTTCAGCATGCGTATCATCCGCTGCGATTGTGGTAGTTGCGCCAAATGTGGCTGTAAATAATAAAATGGTAATCGTTGCAATCATTTTTCTTTTATTTGACATAATAATCTCTCCTGACTCGTTACTTGAAATATATTCGACGCTTCAACTATAAAATGGTTCTTGTCGCAAATTACATCAGTATTTTTGATATCAGTAAATTTAGTTCTCACTGGCTCATAGCCTTACCATCATCCCCATTTCCAATGGATGGGTCAGTAATTGATGATGAGGATAAACACGAACATAATAAATTTGTCGGCCACATAATTCTGGCGTAAGCTTTAATTCGAACTGGTATTCACCTGATTCTTCGATACCGGTGTTGTTAAACTTAAAATGATTAAATTTATCAAGCTTTACTCTTTTATATTGACGGCATAACATTAGTTCAACAATTACATCATCTGGTTTTAAGCCATTCAGTTGTGCCGCAACTTTAAAATGCAACATATCGCCGAACGCCGCATTTTTTCCAGGTGTATCAAGCCGGCGCAACGTAACGCCATGCCATACTTTTCTCACCCTAGCTTTCCAATCGGAAATTTTGTTAGCATTCTCAAAATTATTTTTTGTATAAATTACATGATTTTTGCTAGCTGGTTGATAGAATTTTTTCACATATTCATGCACCATACGGCTAGCACTATAGCGTGGTAACAAAGACGCCATCGAATGCTTCGCCATTTTTACCCATTCAGGCGAAAATCCAAGATTGCTACGATTGAAATAGAGTGGAACGACCTGGTCCTGCAAAATCTCATAAAACGCTTGGCTCTCTTCCTTATCGCGTCGTTCCGCATCCATATTTGCCAGTCCGGATTTAATCGCCCATCCATTTTTACCATCATAACCTTCTCCCCACCAACCATCGAGAATACTGAGATTGAGCGCGCCATTGATACCTGCTTTCATACCGGACGTGCCACTTGCCTCCAGAGGAAAAACAGGACTGTTGAGCCAAACATCGACACCGGCAACCAGTCGCCTGGCCAAACGTAGATCATAGCCCTCAACCAATAACAACCGTCCAACAAACTCCGGCAAATGTGAAATTTCACTGATGCGCCTGATTAAATCTTGGCCTGGTATATCTGCAGGGTGCGCCTTGCCGGCAAAAATCAGCAGGACTGGATGTTCCTGATCGAGGATAATTTCTCGAAGCCAATCCAGATTTTCAAATAATAGTGCTGCACGTTTGTAAGTAGCAAAACGGCGCGCAAAACCAAGCACCAAAATATTTGGATTTATCGGATCGGTAAACTTGAGCAACCGGTCAAGGTGTGCACCGGAACCATGGTTGCGAAAATTTTGTTCGGTAAGACGTTCGCGTATCCCATAAAGCATATGGGATTTCAGGGTCTGTCGCACACTCCAGAATAAATGATCTGGTATTTCATGAATGCGCGACCAATATTCGATGTCACAAAACTTATCACGCCACTCGTGACCCAGATAACGGTCAAATAGGTGAGACCACTCCTGCGCCAGAAAACTTGGCACATGTACCCCGTTAGTAATATACGTTATTGGATTTTCTTCAGCTTCAATCTGAGGCCACAGGCCCTGGCAGATGCTTGCCGACACATCACCATGTATTTTACTCACGCCATTATGCAGTCGCGAACCATGAATCGCCAGTGCTGTCATATTAAAATCTGGATTTCCGGGTGATTCTCCCAATGCCAAAAATTCTTCATGGGTAATTTTTAGATCGTGAATGAAGGGCTCAAAATAAGTCTTCATCATGGTTTCATTGAATTGATCATGCCCTGCCGGTACAGCGGTATGGGTCGTAAAAACCGTATTAACTGCCACCGCTTCCAACGCACTAGCAAAATGCTGGCCCTGTTGCACCAGATTACGGATACGCTCCAGTATCATAAACGCGGCATGTCCTTCATTGATGTGCCACACGGTTGGCTTAACGCCGATTGCATGTAAGGCACGCACGCCACCAATACCTAGAATGATTTCCTGTTCAATACGCATGGTTTTATCACCACCATAGAGCTGATGGGCGATTTGGCGATCTTGTTGAGAATTTTCTGGCAAATCCGTATCCAGCAAATAAAGTTTTACATGACCAATAATTACTTGCCAAACTTTCATGACTATCTTACGGTGCGTCAATGTCACATCAATCCGTACTTCTGAGCCGTCATCGCGTAATACCGGGGTCACCGGCAAGTCTTCGAAATCAGAGTCTGTGTAGGTTACTTGCTGGTTTCCCTGATTGTCTATCGTTTGAAAGAAATAACCTTGACGGTAGAGCAGACCAACGCCAACAAATGGCAACTTTAGATCACTAGCTGCTTTACAGTGATCACCGGCTAGAATTCCCAGGCCACCGGAATAAATTGGCAAACTTTCATGAAAGCCAAATTCAAAACAAAAATAGGCAATTTGGTCCCGTGACTGTAAATCATAGCTATCTTCTCGCCGAGATAATTCATAATGATATGAATCATAGGCGGAAAGGATACTATTATAATTAGCGAGAAATGACTGATCTTCCGATGCTTTTAGAAGAATGGATTCATCCACACGGTTAAGAAACGCTTTGGGATTATGTTCCACTGCTTGCCATAATTTCGGATCAAGTCGGGAAAAAAGTGTCCGTGTTGCACGATCCCAGCTATACAAAAGATTATTGGCCAGTTCCTCTAAACGTTCAAGGCGAGGAGGCAGCTTTGGATTTACCGTGATTGTAAATTTTGTTCCAGAAGGCATTTAAAAAAGCTCCATGATAATGGGCAAAAAAAGTTTACTGCATTTCGACAAAATTATGAGACTATGAAATGTTCACGGTAATATTTTAATTCATTAATCGAATCGTAAATATCAGCCAGCGCTTCATGTTTTCCCTGTTTCTTCAAACCAGACTTGATTTCAGGTTTCCAACGTTTAACCAGTTCCTTTAACGTACTAACATCAAGATTACGATAATGAAAGTACGCTTCCAATTGCGGCATTGCACGTGCCAAAAAGCGCCGATCCTGACAGATTGAGTTCCCACACATTGGCGACACACCTGCTGGTACGTACTGTTGCAGAAAAGAAAGCATTTGTGTTTCCACATCTACTTCTGTCAAGTGTGACACTTTAACCTTTTCGATCAAGCCGGACTTAGTATGCGTTGACTTATTCCAATTATCCATACCCTCAAGCACTGCTTCAGGCTGCGATACAACCAGGACTGGGGCTTCCGCAATGGTGTTTAATTGCGAATCCGTCACAACCAATGCAACTTCGATTATACAGTCTGTATCAGGGTTAAGTCCGCTCATCTCCATATCGATCCAGATGAGGTTATTTTTATCTTGTGCCATAATTAAGCCGATCTAATAAATTATTTATAGGTAGTTTTGTCGTATTATAGATAACATTGATGTCTATTTTATATTTACACGTTTAGTACACCTTAATAATTATGCATACATTTACCCTTGTATTTCTTATTGCACTTCTTTTTTCGACATTTACCCAATTTTGGCTAGCATCGCGGCATAGCCGCTTTGTTCGTTCCCACCGGAACGCTGTGCCAAAAGATTTTGCAGATCAGATAGACTTGGCCGCCCATCAAAAAGCAGCAGATTATACATGTGCTAAAACATATTTGACCTATCCTAGTATTTTTCTGCATTTTATTATTCTACTAATATTCACGCTAGGTGGCGGCTTAAATGTCTTGTCAAGTTTCTGGTCAGCATGGATAGGTGATCCGCTCATACACGGCATTGCATTGATTATCAGTACAATATTTCTCATGAGTATTGTAGATATTCCACTGAGTTACTATCGTACTTTTGTCGTTGAACAGCAATTTGGCTTTAATAAAATGACGCGGAGTATGTTCATTTCTGATCTTGTTAAACAAGCATTATTAAGTCTACTCCTTGGAATACCTTTGTTATTCAGTATCCTTTGGTTGATGGAAAAAATGGGCTCCAACTGGTGGCTTTATGCCTGGTTTGCATGGATAACATTCAATCTATTGGTACTAGCTATCTACCCTACCTGGATCGCACCGATATTCAACAAGTTTACTCCTTTAGAAGATACATCACTCAAAGCACGGATTGAACTACTACTAAAGAAATGCGGCTTCAAATCCAATGGCTTGTTTGTCATGGATGGTTCACGACGCAGCAGTCATGGCAACGCTTACTTCACTGGATTTGGAAAAACCAAGCGTATCGTATTTTTTGACACACTTCTATCTCGACTCAATACCGCTGAAATTGAAGCAGTACTTGCACACGAACTCGGTCATTTTAAGCACCGTCATGTTGCTAAACGCATTTTATGGTCATTTGTCATGAGCTTGTTATTTCTATGGATGTTGGGTTACCTTATGCAGCAAAGCTGGTTTTACGAAGGCTTAGGGGTATCTGTTGCTTCCATTCCATCAACAGCCAAGGCATTGTTACTATTTTTTCTGGTGATGCCGGTATTTACCTTCTTGTTACAACCATTATCAAGCCTGTATTCGCGCAAACATGAATTTGAAGCGGATGAATATGCGGCGCATAATGCATCCGCCAATGATCTAACCCGAGCATTAGTTAAGCTCTACCGGGACAACGCCGCAACACTGACACCAGACCCATTGCATTCGGCGTTTTATGATTCTCATCCACCTGCTGCGATCAGAATCGCAAAGTTACAAAATTTGGTGCATTCATGAAACCAGAAAACTATGATTTAACATCCAAACAATGTAAATCCTGTGAAGGTGATGTAGCACCACTTACTACTGATGAAATCACTGCCTTGTTGTCGCAACTGACAGGTTGGCGGTCAAATAATCATTTAATCGAGAAAACGTATAAGTTTAAAAATTATTATCAAACGATGGCTTTTGTTAATGCAATAGCATGGGTTTCTCACCGGGAAGATCATCACCCAGATATAACCGTTGGCTATAATAATTGCCGCGTAGAGTACACAACACATGCCATCAATGGCTTGTCTGAAAATGATTTTATCTGTGCCGCAAAAATAGACAAGTTGTTTGAAATTTGAGTAACTCCCGTCATTCTTCAAAGAAGAAAAGCGCTCGCATAGACGGGTTAGTCACTGCAGTATTTGGTAGAAATTATCGCGTAGAAACAAGAGATAAAATAATATTGAATTGTGTCACACGCGGAAAGAAAAGTGGTGTTGCCTGTGGTGATCAAGTTGAAATACTACTGACCACACCGGGACAAGGCGTTATTGAAAAAATCCAACCGCGTACAACATTATTGTATCGAAGCGATGCATTCCGGGAAAAAATTATTGCAGCTAATAT
>JAJFJI010000289.1 GCA_021774205.1 Nitrosomonas sp. | reverse complement strand
TGGGTACGTTTTGGCTTGATGCTCAGTTGCAGTTCATACAAACCGTTACGGCGATTCGTGTATTTGCCGGATCCTTGGACAAGCTGTCATCTTTTACTTTTTTTAGTCGCCCGACAACCGGATTGCCCCCTGGTGCCTATATTTTTACCTTTGCAATTGATGACAATATGGATGGTATTGTAAATGGTACGTTCAAGGATACCGTCACTATAACAATAAAACCATGATGTTATGAAATAGGAATTAGACGAATTTAAAAGTCTGATGGGCGGTCAAAAATAGTTGTTTAAGTAAATGTGTAACCAATTGGAAGATTAAAACAGGTAGTCAAAGATAGACCGCTCTTGTATGATTCATGCTAAATCAATTGGAATGCCGCTACCTATACCGGTCGGTGACTAATTGCATTGCTCAAATAACACGGTTTGTCAAAAACTGATAATAATAGAGGACATTGTCATGCTATGCCCTAAATGTGAAACTAAAAACTCTGACGAAGCTGAGCTTTGTACAAATTGTGGAGAGAAATTGGTGAAAACCAGCGAAGAAACGCCGCAATTGGAACCTGTGGTTCATCAACGCATTACGGGGATCGACCTAAAACCTAAGTCATCCAAAAAAACTGGCGTTTCAAATGGACTTTATATAAGCATTCTGATTGCAACGGTGATTTTTCCACCGATTGGCGTATTAATGGGTTTAACCTATATGCGAAAAGATCACCCGTCGGCAAAAAAAGCAGGTAAAAACTGGTTAATTCTTGGGAGTATTATGACTTTTTTTACCATTATCATGTTCATCTTCATCGTCAATTAACTTTAAAATTGCAGTTCGGATGAAGTTGCGTGCATGATTTTGTTATCAATTTTTTAGAAAATGGAAATCATATTGCCAAAAAAGATTTGACCTTCCCTTGCATGAATCCAATGTATTTATCCTGCGCTTAATGCCAAAAACCGAGGAGATGCTCCAGGCGGGCAGCAGTTCTGAGCTTGTTGACTGTGGCGTTATTCCACACCCTGCGCCACAACAAGAATGGCAAATACTCGCTGTTCTGGTGGGTGTGCAGTTTATCCATATCATGGACTTCACCATGATGATGCCATTAGCACCGCAGTTCATGCGGCTATATGAAATTACACCGCAGCAGTTTGGTCTATTGATATCGGTCTATACGTTTAGCGCCGGAATATGTGGTTTTTTTGCGGCGTTCATTATTGATCACTTTGACCGTAAAAAATCTGTTGTTGTTGTTTGTGGCGGCTTTAGCTTAGCCGCATTGTTATGTGCACTGTCAAAAGACTATCAAACATTGCTGGCGGCAAGGGCAGTGGCTGGTGCTTTTGGTGGCGTAATGAGCGCGGTTGTTTTTTCTATTATTGCAGATATCATCCCGGAACATCGCCGGGGTAGAGCAACGGGCACTATATTGTCGTCATTTCCGTTGGCATCGGTCATTGGCGTGCCAACCGGCTTGTTTCTGGCTGAATTGTCGGACTGGCGTGCACCCTACATTTTTCTCGCTATACTGGCGCTACTGATTATTATTGCAGTATTGCGCTTCTTGCCGCCGGTACGCGATCATCTCATGCATCCACGCGAAAAAAACCCGTTTCGGCAATTTCATATCATTTTTTCCAATCCTAATCATCTGATTGCGTTTTCTTTAATTGCCATGCTGATGTTTGCTGGCTTCACCGTGATTCCTTTTATTAGTGCGTTTGTCGTTTCAAATGCCGGAATGAGAGAAGCCGACCTTCCTTATCTTTTTTTCTTTGGTGGTTTGTTAACTTTCTTTACCGCACGACTGATTGGCCGCCTAGCTGATCGTTATGGTAAACGTCGGTTATTCGGAATTGTAGCAACCATTTCCATTATCCCTATTTTGCTGGTTACGCATCTATCAGAAACGCCGTTACCGTTGATTCTGGTTGTCACTTCGCTATTTATGATTCTGGTTACGGGAAGATTTATACCTGCAATGGCGTTAATAACCACCAGTGTCGCGCCCCATTTACGTGGCAGTTTTATGAGTTTTAATGCCGCAGTGCAGCAGATAGCTGCTGGCCTCGCATCTTTGTTGGCTGGTGCCATCATTGGCGTGTCCGCAAGCGGGAAAATGATCAATTTTGATACCGTGGGTATGATTGCGGCAGTATCGACAATCGTGTGTATTTTCCTGGCGATTAGACTCAAATCGGTCGAAGAAAATACCGCAAAATGAGTGTGCAAGGTTGGAAACCTGACTTTCTAAAAGCTTCTCCATTATTCGAACCATTGCGTACTATTGATGTTTGCAGTAGCCTGGAAGAACTCAGTTATTGGCCCAATTTAAAAGAGTTAGCGCATTTGATCGGTGGCTCATCCAGGCAAATTGTTACCCGGTCAGGTAAATCCGTTCGTTTTGTTCCGCAGAAAAAGACAGTGTGCGAATTTGAAGCGCAATATGAAGCCCGAATCTATCTGACGGGGGAAGTGCAAACCCGGTTAAATAACTGGCACGATCTTTTTAATGCATTGGTGTGGATAACTTTTCCCAATACCAAAGCGGAATTGAACCAATTACACTATCAGGCATTAACTCAGGAATGGCAGACTGGCAATAAGCAGCGTGGCCCGTTGCGGGATGCGGCAACATGTTTTGATGAATCGGGTGTCGTTGTTGTTTGTAGCGATAACAATCTGATTGAATTTTTAAAAAATTTTGAATGGAAGGCATTATTTTGGACGCAAAGGGCAATATTGGTTGAACGCATGAAATTTTTTATATTTGGTCATGGACTTTACGAAAAAGCGTTAAACCCATATGTCGGCATGACAGGTAAAGGGATTGTTCTTTCAGTGGCTGGGGATTTTTTTAGTCAATCATTGTCTGTTCAGTTGGATGCCATTGATATCATGCTGGTTGATTTTATGCGCCATCATCTCACTACGACGGCAGATTTGACGCCGGTGCCTGTGCTGGGTTACCCCGGCTGGTCTTCAAACAATACGGATGAAGCCTACTACGACAACCGTCATTATTTTCGTCCTCGTCCTAGTACTCCGTCAAGCTAGCATTAATGGGTTCAGAGTTACCCAGATGATTCAAGGCAAGACGTGGTCTGCGGAGAATGGCTAGCCCTTTTTAAAGGCCACAACGCAGGATTGGATTCTCTGGGTAACTCCCTTTGGGCGATCCGGGAAGCATTCGCCCGTTGTGTTACACCTCTTGGAAAGGGCCAGCCATTCCCAGCGAGGTGTGCCTAACGGTCGACCACTTCCTGGATCGCTGAACCCATCAATACTAACTTGACGGAGTACTAGAAAATTGATGTATATTAATGATGACTTAAGGTGGGTATGCTAAGGTAGCATTTGGTTGAAATTATACAAAAGTCGAGTCAATAAACTTGTAGCAAAAAGGAGAGAAAATGACGGACATCACAGCGATTTTGGGCGACGAGAGTGACCGGATTCTTAATCATGTCTGCACTGGGATACCTAAGGAAGGATTGCATGTTCCGGGGCCGGATTTTGTTGATCGTGTAATGGCGGCGAGTAATCGTAAACCCAGTGTGCTACGGAATCTTCAGGCACTATACAATCATGGGCGGTTAGCCGGGAGCGGC
>JAJFJI010000288.1 GCA_021774205.1 Nitrosomonas sp. | reverse complement strand
AATCACAATACGGGCATTTCTTCAGGCACCAGGGAATATGAACATACAAACTCAGTGGCGGCAGCGATTTCAGTGTGGGTGCTTGTGAACCAAGAATGGATGCAGGAGAAATAAGTGTTGTCACGAAGTAATCTGGGAATTCAAGAAAAATGCAATTATTAGTAAATCTTTGGGGTTAAAAACTTTGGTTTTTTATATCTCAGAAATTGATCTTGTCACACGCTTTAAAATGACCAAATATGCGTTGAAACTTTCAATTCAGTAACAGCGGATATAATAACGCAATGCCATGATCATTATAAAGCGCAATCATAAAATACAATAAATTCCTTACTCGCCTTCAAGTTAGATCGAGATTAGTTGAAAATGAGAAATATTCTGAACATTACAAATGGCGATAGCGCCGTTGGGATAATGAAACAAGCAAATATTCCAGGCATGTTTCTCCCATGGCGGGATGTTTTACATGACGGGCCAGTGCCAGGCGGTCTTTCATTGGAAAAACTTTCTGAAATTCGTGCCAATTTTATTATAGAGCGAGATTGGGGACACCCGGAGGATATCAAACGGCATTTCATTGAAAGAGATAATACGCTCAAATCATTCGAAAAATACGAGGAAATTATCTTATGGTTCGAGCACGATCTTTATGACCAATTACAGTTACTGCAAATACTGGATTGGTTTTATCAAAATAAATCGAAAGAAACAGTATTATCCATAATCTGCGTTAGTCAATATCTTGGAATGCTCTTACCAGATGAAATGGAAGCTTTATTTAAATATGAAGAACCTGTAACTGAAAATCATTTGGCACTAGCGAATAATGCCTGGTCAGCATTTCGATCTGACTCTCCTAAAAAGTGGCATACTTTACAACAAACGGACACAGCTGCATTGCCATTTCTAGCAAGCGCAATTACCAGATTACTAGAAGAATATCCAAGCTGCAAAAACGGTTTGTCCCGTACGGCGCAGCAAGCCCTCAAAATTGTAGCGCAAGGAGAAAAACATCCTGCAAATGTATTTGCGCGTTATCAAGAAACAGAAGCGCGAAGATTTCTTGGCGATTTAAGTTTCTGGGCCATCTTGCACGAGTTATTAGCGTCATCTCCACCGTTACTAAAACTATCTGACGGTCAAGAATTTGTAACGCCAACTAACCCGGATCAAGAATTAACTATAACCCCAGAAGGCAAAGAAGTGCTATCCGGAAAAAGAAATTGGTTCAACATCGTAAAGTTAGATCGTTGGATTGGCGGTGTACATTTAACACCCGGTAATAACTGGTGCTGGGATTCGCGTTCTAACTCGATAGTGAAATATAGTTAACGAAATTTATTGGCGTGTCTCATCATCCTCTATTTTCCTTTGATATTCCTCATCGCTTTCCCGATTTGGACATTGCGATGACAATTCCTCCAGACATTGCTGCTGCATACTCTGCATCATTTCAAAGCCTGACCTTTTAAAAAAATCCGTACTACAAGCAGAAACAATCAAAGCAGTCCCGACGAGAAAAAACATAGTATGCATTTTTTTCACTGCTAAATCCTTGCCTTTGATAATGAGGATTAACTCAGGGTTCCATTAGCGCTTTTTATAGTGAAAAAACGGGGGTAAATTTTACAGACAAACAAATGATCTAAATTTATATAGGCTATCATGCGAGTGTCTACAACAAAGGCCAACAATGAATAATAAGAGTAGCGCCGTATCGTAGCCGCATGTCGTGCATTCCTGTTGGCCATCGCGCTTCATGACCGTCGAATCCAGATCAAAGGTCAGGTTGCTATATGAAGATTACCGAAGAACCAGCGGGACAAGCGACCAAACAACTTAATCAGCACCAAATCATGCCGCGTAACTTCAGCATGTTCAAATCGGATCGCACCACACTGACAGCATAAACTACAAAATCTACTGAATCGGCACATACCCCGATTATTCGCTGGTTGCGACAATTCTCACGCCGCCATCGCAACCTTAAATCCTATCCGGTCAAGTATTTGTTTCTTCAACTCTATGTCGCCCCAGATCGTGATCGCTTTATCGGCAAATCGAAGCTCAAAGCCCATAAATCTAAGTTCTCAAAATATACTTATCTTTAACAACTTATTCTAATAATTTTCACTAGAGATCTAAGCTAATGGAGAATCTGGGTCAAAAAAACTTGAAAGCTCATGGACAATCGAAATATCATCACCTTGTCAATTCTATAAGCATCAAATTTAATTATTCAACAGGCCCGGATGAGAAAAATACTCTTGTCGACAGTTTTCATGGTTCTAGGTTACGGATTCTGGCTGAGTCCAGATTTCAAAACCATAACTGCGGGCGTAGCGATCTTCCTCCTGGGTATGCTGTCACTGGAGGAAGGCTTCAAAGCCTTCAGTGGCGGAGTGCTGGAGGGATTACTAAAAAAACCACCGACACTACCTGGAAGAGCCTGTCCTTCGGGATAGTCTCGACCACGCTATTGTACAGTCCAGCTCTCTTGTAACAGTACTTACCATTTCGTTCCTAAGCGCCGGCCTGATCCCGCTTGCCCAGGGCATCGGCATTATCTTCGGTGCCAATCTCGGCACCACCACGGGTGCCTGGCTGGCCGCAGGTTTCGGTCTCAAGATAGATATCGCCGCCTATGCCCTGCCGATGCTGGTTTTCGGTGTAATCATGATCTTCCAGAAGAGCAGCAAACGACTAAAGGGTGCCGGCTGGATCCTGATCGGCCTAGGTTTTCTGTTTCTCGGCATTGCCTACATGAAAGAGGGATTTGAGGCCGCGGTCAGCCACATCGATCTATCCCAGTTTGCCGTACTCGGATTCAAGGGGTTGCTGATCTACACTGCGATTGGTATCGATGCTACCGTGATCATGCAGTCCAGTCACGCCACCCTGATCCTGACCATCACGGCTCTCGCAACTGGACAGGTAACCTACGAAAACGCCCTGGCACTAGCCATCGGTTCCTACGTAGGCACCACGATTACGGCTATCATCGGTGCAATCAGCGACAACTACGGAGGTATTTGGCCGCTTGTACCGCTGGTTTTTCGGTAATCTTCATATAGTTCACCTGACCCTGGATCTGGATTCGACGGTGATGACGCGCTATGGACAGCAGCAATGTACGGCACGTGGCTATACAATCCACGCAAACCGGGGCGGTATTCTCACCATACTGATGGCCCGTGTTGCAGATACACGCATGATAGCCAATCTATGGCTGCATCTCGGCAACATTCATAGTGCCAATAACGTATTGGCATTTCTGGATGATAGCCTGGATAAACTAGGCAGCAAGCGGGTGGCGTTGCTTCGCGCTGACAGTGCTTTTAGCGACCAGGCTTTTCTGAATGCTGAATGACCTGGATCAGCGTCACATGCATTGATTGCACTACGGCTAAATCAGCCATTACAAAGAGCGCTGGTTGGTTGATCGATTAACCAAAGGAGTGAATGGCGATATGCATCGACACGAGGATTCGTAATCAGTAGGTCCGCAGTTCGATTCTGCGCAACAGCACCATTCCTTACCTTATTGTTTTAATTGAATTATTTTTCTTATTTTTTGGCGCAAGAAAAGAGCATGTTAGGCAACACACTGAAATATAATGGAATTATTAGTTCGATTCGTGTTAGCTCTTTTCTGTTCTTCTTATTCGCTATGAATTGGGTGTAGCACCCAAAAACGATATATTGCTTGCTTTGGCGAACTCTTTATTTTTAAGGTGCTGAATCAACTTATTTAACTCTGTATCTTGCATAAACTTATATTCTTTGTCTTTCTCTCGAATGTTCTGATAATGCCAATAGTGGAATAGATTTCCATAAATGTTGCCGATTTCAGGAATCTTATCCCAAGCGATTAACTCGGATAGCCCTTCGGCAACATCACAATCCAAATTTTCCTCTGCTACGATAGATAGTAGTTCAATTAGTTTCTCAAGTTCACTCTCCATTCCTAGGACCCATAAAGCTTCGCATCAACAGCATAGTACGTTTGTAGCGGGCGTTTTTCTGTTGATGCGTTTGTTAGAGTAAAATTACTCAATCTTAATTTTGGCACCGAGTGACTCTAGCGTATGTATTAGTGGCCCAGCTTTATCGGACTCAACATTATCTAATTGAAGTATTTCCCTATTTTTGATTCCACGAGAAATTCTTTTTAGATTTGTGCCATGTAAATTTGTGCACATACTAATTCGATCCATAAAAGCTTTTAGATTCCATGAACCAGTCGAAGCCCAACCCTGATTTTCATTCCATTCAGTAATTCTTAAAATAGTCATTTATGTAAATACAAAGAAATACCCATATTAGATTTGTTATAACAAAACTTGATACAGTCTCTTTTATATTTTTTTTCTTTACCAAAAAACTCAGGCTATTGATTTGCACCGAGATACATATCTCTCCCAGACAGAAACAGTGCCTACTGTAAAAATAAAGTTGTGAATGAGCCTACCAAAATGCTAAGGGAAATGATTTTGATGAACTGACTATGAAGCCGCGTCTTCAGCATCTATAAACCACCAACGTTGCTGCCAAACAATAAGAGCAATTAGCAATGCAAATATTACCGAGAAAATCAACGTGCTCCATATCCCATTCGATGTAAATATCAGGTCAGCAGCTTCAGGGCGCACACTGAGTCCACGAATTTCTCGACCCAACATATAAACTTCACGTACTCCCGGAATATCTCTAAAAATTAATGCTGTGGATATGACCCCATAAACAGTCATCCACCCTGCTTGGGCTAAACATATTTTTAAACCTAGTGGGCGAGGCTCCCAAAGAACAGTGAGAGCTGCTACTAGTAGTGATAAACTTGCAAACTGAATTGCAAAGAAAACCCAGGGCAGCCCAAGCGATTCCCACAGATAGTAATCAATTTTAATTGAATAGCGAACAATCGAATCAAGTACTTGACCAGATCCCCATATAAAAAGTACCAAAACAAAAATTAGTGACTTAGGCATGTATCCGGCTGTATGCGTTTGCTATGTTGTTTTTCTCCCAAATATCCCACCAATAGTTCTCCACAAAATGCTAGTATACATATGAAAGAAAATAATACATTATCAATAGCTTAGCGATTTCTATGGCCCCAGCCATCAATTCGTTTTTCTCTGATCGTCCATTACTTACTTTTACCGCTAACGCCGCCATAATAGGCAACAACACAGTTTTTGCCCTAACTGATGACTTTGTTTGCTAAATTACCTTGTTGGTTAATATAAGGCTTTATCAACATAAATATTACACAAATAATGGATATCAGGGCTAAGAAGTAATCATCGAACTTATACAGATTGGGATAAGTTGTCAGTATTGAATATTGTGCGTATACCTCATAGGACAGTTGATAAACACACAAGGCTGTAAATATGTATTTTGCCCAGACCTTTTGTTTATTAATTAAAAAAACAAAAACACCCAAAATACCAACTGATAAAATCCAATATAGTAGGCTTCATAATAATGAAGCCAATAACCATTTCATCACGCGAGACATCTGGTGTTACAGCACCAGATAAATCTACTGCTTGCCCCATTAAATCCAATAACTGGCCTGATTTCCAAGACACAATCCATGTGACGACTGAAATACCAAACCATAATAAAAATAATTTTGTAAGTGTTACTTTCGACATCTCTAATCTTCCTTATTAAGAAGTGAAAAACGGAAGTAGCCCAACATTTCTTCAACCTGTAACCCAATTATTGAGTTAACTGCATTATTATCGGCAAAATTATTCTTTTCTTGCGTACTGCTATTAACAGAACACCAAGCAACTACTAGCAAATATAGGCACTTAATAAACAACCCCGTGGCAAGACCACGGGGTATTAGAAAAGTGTAAGTTGACGCAGCTCTTCTTTTGGCTTGCCTTGGTTCTTTACATATCGCTCAACCACACCCCAATCAGCTCTTTTTCCCCTACAGTTGCAACATAAAAGCCATCCGCCCAAAACTCACCGCCCCACAGGTCTCGTTTCAAATCCGGCTTCCTCTTAAACAATTCCCGCGCCGTAATGCTTTTGAACACTCTCACAATCTGACCCGGTGCAATTTTTGGATGAGCCGTACAAAGTAAATGCACATGGTCTTTGTCGCAACCAAGCTGCTCAAACCCCATATCATATCGCTCTTCTATCCCTGTCGCAGTACTCAGGATGATATTTACAACCGAGTCATCTAATAAGCCTCGCCTGTATTTCACAGGAAATACAATATGGTAGTGTATCTGCCACGCACAATGGCTCGCCTTCTCTACAACATTTCGCATTCCAACACTCTAAAGACTAATTAGATCCCCGTGGCAAGACCACGGGGAATCACAAGTTCAACAAAAAAGCCAGATCAAAATACCTGGCTTTAAACGACTTTCGGAATCATGTTTGGGTCAGAATTCAGGTTCGGGAATATCTGGCAAAATATCTTTATTCAGTCCTTGTAATACCGTCTCCCATTCCTCTAATATGCGGAAAATTTGGTTCGATAACAGTACGTCTATCTGCACCATTTTTCAACCTATTGTTCTAGTTGAATTATTTTTCTATATTTCAGATTAAAGAAAGAAAAATTTCAGACAATATATTGAAATATAACGATATTATCAGTTCGATTCCTGTTAGCTCTTTTTTGACTTTCTAGTTTAGCTAGCACAGTTAAATTCTACTTGGTCTGAATTTACAAACGCGGATCTACTGGCTCACTTTCAAGAGCAAGTACGCCGAACACACATTCGTGCACTTTGTGTAAAGGGTTTCCCTCAACAAAGTGTTTTAGAGCTTCATAGCCAAGAGCGTATTCTCGCAGTGCTAATGAACGTTTTTTCCCTAGGCCTCTACTGCGCAAACGATCAAGGTTCTCTGGCCTTGTGTATTCAGGGCCATAGATAATCCGTAAATATTCAGGGCCACGACACTTTATACCTGGCTGAATAAGCCCTTTCTTACCGTAGGCCGTAAATTCCATGGGCTTCACCACCATACCTTCACCACCTTTAGCGGTCATTTTTTCCCACCATTCAGAAGCTTTGGCGCAAGCTGTGTCATCATCTAGTCCCACAATTTTATACTTTGTTTTCTGGAATAATTCAGGGTCAACATCACAAAGTTGTTCAATTAAATCCATATGCCATTTGTGATCTTTGTCCATATTGAGATTTTTTTCGTGTGCCAAAATATGAAAGGGAGCCAACGCATAATCTTTGATATTTTTAACAGGCCAGCAATAGTGCTGATAGACTGTGCGGTATTTTTGGGCTAATTTCAAACGACCCTTAAAATCATCCTTTAAAGCATCTACATCAGAAACACGCTTGGAAGCTTTTGCCAGTAATTTCGATGCTTCAGACAATGAAGTTTCAGCAGCAACGGCAACAGGGGCATATTGCTGCTCCAGAAGACTTTGCGCTTTGGCAGACCAAGGCATTAGTTCACAATCTAAAACTAGCCAGTCTGTATCCAGTTTTTTCCAAAGATCAGCATTAGTAACCGCCTTGCACACTCGCGCAATGAACTGTTTCTCAAGTTTTGGGTCATTGAAAAATGAACGGCCTGTTCGCGTGTAACAGACACCTGCCAAGCCATCGGTAACATGAAAACGTTTTGCTGCTGTTTTTGCATCTTTGCATGCAACAACAATAGCACGCGACCCCATATGTTTTTCTTCACAAATAACCTGCTTGATACCTTGGCTTTTGAAATATTTAAATGCCTCATCTGGGTGCTCTAAATGGCCTTCCTTAAGACTTGTTTCTGTAGGTGACATAGTTGGTGATAGATAAACTAACCAACGCGGATCAACAGCAAACCGGCTCATGATTTCTAATGCCGCAGCAGAATTCTCTTCGTGAACGGTAATGCTTTTACGTAAAGTTGTATTCAAGATGCGTTTACCTGTCACATCTGATAAATCTAACAGGTCATATGTTGAGCGCTCACTACTTCTAAGAGCCTTTGTTTCCAGCGGCTTAATGGGGTCGGCATAAACTTTCTTGGCTGGAACAGACACCAGCTCCTTTTCAGGGTAACGCAGAGCTGTCAATTGACCACCAAAAACACATCCCGTATCAATATTGATCGTATTGTTAACCCATTCCGGTTCAGGAATAGGTGTATGACCGTAAACAATCACTGTATCGCCTCGATAATCTTCTGCCCATGGATAACGAACAGGTAGGCCAAACTCATCGATCTCACCCGTTGTTTCGCCATACATGCAAAACTGTTTGATACTTGGTGCGCCACGACCAATAAATTCTTCTTTAATTCCCGCATGAGCAATAGCTAAACCACCATCGTCAAAAACG
Source organism: Nitrosomonas sp. (assembly GCA_021774205.1). Classification (GTDB taxonomy): domain Bacteria; phylum Pseudomonadota; class Gammaproteobacteria; order Burkholderiales; family Nitrosomonadaceae; genus Nitrosomonas. The sequence goes on along the minus strand of JAJFJI010000288.1, from coordinate 6,553 downwards.
TAATGACTAATCAAGCTACCAAGGAATTGCTTTGTTTCTTCACGAAACGATTCACATTCCTGCTCCAGTTGATCAAGGCTTTCCTGTAATCCGTGAGCAATTTTCACCTTTTTGCCCATTAAAGCGCGCTTCAGTTTGTCATCATGATTACCAACAACGCAGAAAGCTTGTTCATCTTCAATTGCATGCTTTACAAGTCGAATGACATCTGGTGTTTTAGGGCCGCGATCAACAAGATCGCCGACAAAAATAATTTTCCGTCCTGATGGATGCTTGACGGAATAGCGGTTATCAATCTTTGAGACCTTATATCCTAATTTTTCTAGCAGAATTTGTGTTTCATCAAAACAGCCATGAATATCGCCGATAATATCAAACGGGCCATGTTCATGTTTCTTGTCGCTCCAAAGGGTTTGGCGTTCAATTTTAACTGTGTCGACTTCTTCTACGCCTTTTAGAATGTGAGTATTAGTGAATCCCTCTGACTTGCGTAGGCTATGTAACCCTCTACGTAAAGCACTGGTATGATTCATGACTACATGTTTGCCAAACTGTCTATCAGGACGTTCATTGTTTCGGTCATGACAAACCTGCCACGGCATATCCAAAACAATGGCAACTGGTAGGACGTAGTGATCGCGTGCCAACTTAACCAGACGCTTGCGATCTTCCGGTTTTACGCTTGTAGCATCAATCACGGTCAATTTGCCTAAACGAAGTCTGGTAGAAGCAATGTAGTTCAGAACACCAAACGCTTCTTTGGTACATGCTTGATTATTCTCACTGTCTGAAACTAACGCACGGCAATAGTCTGATGATAGAATTTCTGTGTCTTTGAAATGTTTCCGCGCAAAAGACGACTTACCCGATCCCGATGCGCCGACTAATACGACTAATGATAATTCAGGAATTTTGATTGTTCTTTCCATGTTACACGGCCTTTTTTTCTTCAATATCAGGCTTCACGAATACCGCCATTTGTGATGGTGCACCGTACTTCTTGTCCGCATCACCGATGGGGTGAAACGACACTTCATAGCCATGATTGTCGGCTACTCTGTTTGCCCACTCAGTAAATTCTGCACGTGTCCATTCAAAACGGTGATCTGCATGACGGAATTGACCGGCAGAGAGCGTTTCAAACAGCGCATTATATTCACTATTCGGCGTAGTCACGATAACTACACGTGGATTGGCCGCTTCAAAAACCACACGTTCTAAAGCGCCAAGCCTTGGTTCATCAATATGCTCAATCACCTCAACCAAAGTGGCAGCCTCATAGTCTCTAAAACGTTTGTCTCGATAAGTTAAGGCCGACTGAAACAACTCAATTACCGGGTCGCCACGTCTTTGTTCATCGGGTTTTAATCTATCAAATGCAATTTCTAAGGATCTGATGGATGCATCACAACCAGCTATTTTAGAGAGGCTTTTTTCATTCCTAAGAAAGTGTAAAAGCTTCCCCTCACCACATCCCAGATCCAAGAGCGTGGCAATATTGTGTTCCTTTAGCGCATGAATAACTGCCTTGTGCCTTTGTTTGTGTAAGCTAATTCTCTTTTCGGTTTGTATACTGTCTTCCAGTACTTCTTCTTGGCTATCGGCCTTTACCTGACCACTACTCTCCTCTTCATTATCAATTGCGGGATTGTCATCTTTCAAACGATCCAATGCGATACGAGAAAAGGAACGTAAATTGCGGAAATAGCGATGCGCAATCTTTTCCTTTTGCGGATGGCCCTTTAGCCAGCCTTCACCATATTGAAGCAACTTTTCAACTTCATCATCACCAATAAAATAATGTTTTTTATTATCTAAAACAGGGATCAACACATAAAGATGTATCAGTAATTCTCGTAACGGGCATGACTTCTTTAAGGTGAGCGTGAAATAAGGACTATCACCCCATTCTGGAAATTCTCTATCCAGAGCATAGCTCTCCGTTTCCACATCATAGCCAAGCGGTTCAAACAGGTCTTTCAAAAATGATTCATTGGCACGGCAGGGCAAAGCATAGATCTTGGCTTCCAGCGGGATATCCTGATCGACCAACTCTTGTCTGTGTTTACTTGTTCCTGACAGAAGCGTTCCAAACACGCGGTTAATCGCCACGCTCATAAATGAAGATGCGACATAAGGGCGATCATTTACATATTGGTCAAGAGGAAACGCTGTACCACGATTTTTACGTACCAAACCAATTGGATCAACATCCAGCATTAGAGCCGCCGTACACTTTTCTTCTGTAGCCTCAGGATAAAATACGTGCGCCTGACCAAAAGGCAGTTTTTTCGTGTGTAGTTTATCGGGGCTTTTATGCAGCAAATATCCTATATCTGTTGCCGGATTATGCGTTGTAGTAATGGTTAATAGCATTTTCTATTCAATAATTTGTTTGGTAAATTAGCAAACGGCAAGTCTTGATAGAAACTGTATTTCTATCGCAGGAAACAAATGATTGCCGTCCCTTTCTAATATCATCTTTATCGACAAAATAGTAATTTTTATTTGTACAGCTTTTAACAAAACTCCAAGTACCTGTCTACAAATATAGGAACTTAGAAAGTAAGAAGCCAAATCGCTCAGACCCGGCCTCAATGGAATTGAAGTGGTGTTCTGCTCAGAACTCAGGCGCTGCTATTTCCGAAAAGATATTACTTCCAAGCCCTTGCAGCAATGTCTCCCATTCTTCTAATATGTGGAAAATTTGGTTCGATAACAGTACGTCTATCTGCACCATTTCATACCTCATTGTTTTAATTGCATTATTTTTCAGGAGAAAAAGTAGGGAAGCAGTCAACACACTGAAATATAATAGAATTATCAGTTCGATTCCTGTTAGCACTTTTCCGATTTTCTTAAAATGTTTTACGGTACTGGGTTTTGACGAATAAGGATAGATCGTGGTTCGCTTCGCTCTCACGATCTATCCTTATTCTTTAGGTGCCTGTGCTCGGTGTTGGCACGGCTTTCGGTATGGATTTGTTAATTTGCATGCCTATTACGACAAGGGATATGAATATACCAAACAGGGCAGAGCCAAAAGCCGTTTTATAAAAAGTGAAATTTGCCTCGCCAATTAAATCCGATTTACCAAATATGATAATGGTGAGTAAAGGTGCAATTACCAACATAACATTTGAATAAACCACCCAAAATCTTGCACGGTTTTCAGTTCCGCACATATCAATTAATAGGCGACGTAGTGGTTTGGTAAGGCAGATAATTACGAGCGTACTTACGGAAAGACTAAGTACGATTTCAATAATAAAAAGCTTTAACTCTTCCATAGGTAAATGTTCTCCTTGTGTGCATCTAACGCCCCGACTGCATGCGCTTGTTATGAGGCAAAATTTCAACACTGATTGACAGTTTCTCCGAAATTTTCATCCTCTGCCCAAGCAATAGCTGATTCAGGAAAACCATCAATTGTTGAATTTTCCCAGCCATTTCTCTTATGATTATTTACCTGGTTTCCATTTTGCTTGCGCATTAAAACGCTTAATTTCTTCCTTAACACTTGGATCATCACAACCTTTCTCACTGACTATCTCAAACACTTTTTGAGATATGAGGTCACTTTTTCTCTTCATGGCCCCAGCAACTTGATCCCTCGTATATTTTGGGTATTGCTTAACCAATTCTTGGGATGCATAAATAGAAACCATTAGAAAATTTGCCTGATAATCAGTAAGGGTTTCATTGTCAGGCTTGATACACCTACTTGCAGCTGCGTTCGAAGTAACAAACTGTTCAAATATTTTCAGAATACCGGGACCTTCCTCAGCATATGCTGGATTGAAAGTGATAATGAAAATGCTGACAGACAAAATTCGCATATATTTCATGCAGATCCTTATTAAAAGATAAAGGAATGTATATAATGGGTTAATTACAGAAAATATTATTATGAAGTTAACTGCATTATCATCGGCAAATTTACTCTTTTCTTGCATAATGTTATTAACTACACTCAAACTATTTGCGAATATAGGCATTTAACCTATAAAAAAAGCAGATCAAGAAATAATCTGCCTTTTTTATAGGTTTAGAAATTAAGTTACTGTCAGAATTCAGGTTCGAGAATATCTGGCGAAATATCTTGATTCAGCTCTTGTAATACCGTCTCCCACTCCTTTAATATACTGAAAATTTGGTTCGATAACGCTACGTCTTGGCGCACCAACAATCAACAACTTAGAAACGTAACAACTAAAGTTTTACTTCAATTGTGTCAGATTTGTGTCATTTAACATGTTGTCTACGATACTGGCATGCATGACAAACTGCGCAGGCGCAAGGTGCGCATAACGCCTTACCATCTCCGCAGATTCCCATGCGCCCATCTCCTGAATGACATTTAACGGCACACCATTCTGGGTTAACCAACTCGCCCATGTATGGCGTAAATCATGCCAGCGGAAATCTTCAATACCGGCACGCTTTAACGCCTTATACCAGGCTTTGGTATTAACCTGAGTTATTGGCCTCCCCTTAAAACTAAATACTGATTTGGGATGCCTACCAATTTGCTTGGTCAATACTGCGATGGCCGTCGCATTTAGCGTCACATGGATCGGTTTTCCAGCTTTGGCCTGATCACCATGAATCCATGCGACATTTCGCTGCATATCCACTTGCGACCACTCCAGGCCTGTAACGTTCGAGCGTCTCAAACCTGTCGCCAGTGAAAATCGCACAATATCCGCCAAATGATCCGGCAATTCCTGAATCAACAAACATGCTTGCTCTGCGCTTAAATAACGTACTCGACGCTTTGCTTCACGATAAAGCTTGATAACTGGTGGCTTATCAATCCATTCCCAATCAAGGGCTGCGCGTCGCAAGATTGAGCGAATCAAAGCCAATAAACGATTAGCCGTTGCCGGACTTGTTTCCTTATGCTTTAACTCGCCAATCTTAACAATCACATCTCGCGTTAGCTCATCGAGATACTTGCCTCTAAAGAACTGTTGGAGCCAGTCAACTTTTGCCACATCATCATGATGTGTCTTTTTATGCTGCGTCTCCATCAACCATTTATAGGCCGCCTCATCCCATGTACGCCTTGGCTTATCACCCAGTTTCACGACTCGCCAGGATTCCGCTTTCAGCTTGTCGTGGAATTCTTGCGCCTGGGTTCTGTCTTCTGTTGCAGCAGAGCATCTAACGCGCTCGCCGCTTGGTGTGGTGAAACTGATCCACCACGTCTTCCCACGTTTAAAGAGTGACATAGTTTTTTCTCCTCATGTCCCACTTGCAACGCTTGCCGATTACAAGCATATAGTGATCGAATGTACTCGACAAGATCATCTTCAATAAATGCCCATCTTTTACCTAATTTAGCACCAGGAATAGTTCCCGCTTTCGCGCGACGGCGCACTTCTTCTGGGTGCAATTTTAAGAATTGGGCAGCTTCACTAAGGTTTAAGGTTTTCATGGCCATCCAACCTGTTGTAAAAAGAATTCGCTATAACAACATCAAAAAGATAACTACGACTGAAAGCAAAATCAAAAATGCAGCAAACAAATTAATAATGGCCGCTTGCCTGGATATTCTTGCCAATTCGTTAATTTCCTGACCAACGCCGGTTTTAATCTTTTCTTCAATCAGCTGGGTGCAATTAACAACAAATTGATCTCTTGTTAAATTAGCGTTATTCGCTGTAGCGCTGATAATTGCATTCGCTTTTTTGCTGGCGACTGTTTGCCACTGATTAAAGCTTTCCTCCAAAATTGCCTGGTAATTGCTGAGTAGTTCAGCATGCGCTTTTTCATTTTGTTCCAGCAAGACTTCATTCAGCGTATGCATCATCAATACCGGATCATCCTGTGACAGAACGATGCCATGTTCTGATGCCACTCTTTTAATCAATGCATCCAGCTTATCGTTGCTCATGTCAGAACCGCAGCCACGTTCTCAAGATTGATAAAGAGCTGTCTTCTGATAATCGTTAACCGCTGTCGTACCATCACTGGCAAAGCGCTATTCTTTAGCGCTTCATCAAAGGTAAATTTAGATTGTAGGATTTCACTCAAATCTTTACCAAAAGTTTCAGCTTTGTAGTGCGGAATTCGAATGATGGCCGATACACGGGCTTTGTTATCCAGATAAGCTTTCATTTCTTCAAACTGTTTGCCGTTCATGGTGATTTCTCCCCAATAGGGGTTTAACCAGATAGCAAACAACGCTTCCTTGGGAAATTGTTTGATAAGCTGCACAAACCCATTGAGCGTATCCAGAAGCGCTTGGCTGCCAGTTATGACGGTATGGATCACCAGCTCATGTCCCATATCCATTAGCAAGGTCGGTATCTGGTTGCTGATCAGATAATGTGACATCGGCACAAAGGTGCTGGCGCCATTGTCAATAATGACATCGTTTTCAGTTTTGGTGATGAGTTCAATCAAATCATCAAACTTTCTTGGATCAATCTCATTATTGTTCATGACATTCAGCTGCTTAACATTGAGCTTCTTGAATCCATAGAAAGTGGCATTGACGGGGTCTGTATCAATGCACAGTGGGTTTTTGCCTTTAGCGACTTTGTGT
>JAJFJI010000287.1 GCA_021774205.1 Nitrosomonas sp. | reverse complement strand
AAATTGATTAGACCTGTTATTCATACAGGAAATTTTGGAAACATTTGGGCTGTCAGTAGATAGTCAAAATGGCAAATATGGTTCAAGGGGAGGTTGTATGTCACAAAAGAAAATCGCGCACGTAGATGACGATCCAGATATTCGAGATGCAGTTAGTCGCATCTTGAGGATGAATGGGTATGAAGTGGATAGTTATCTGACAATGGAAGGCTTTATTAATTCACTTAAGGACCCCAGCAACCATCCCGACTTGGCGATTCTTGACGTGATGGTTGAATCGATGGACGCTGGTTTGACTACCTATGCGCATATCCATGAACTTTACCCATCAATGCAAGCTATCTTTCTGACTTCACTGGGCGATATGATTAGACCCTATTTTGAAGATGGTTCCTACGAATGGGTCTGTGTCGTTGAAAAACCGGTCGAACCGGAGAGTTTGTTATCGATTATTCGTGAACGCTTGGAGAATTTAGAATCTACTAATAGTTCTTCTCACAAAGCATAAATTATGGCAACGGTTGATTTTTCCTGGAAAAAACCTAAGAATCATAATACCCCATTAGGCCCACTAGGTGAAGTAAATGCAATAAACAGTGGGTCAAAATTGAATGATGAGATTTTAGTCACTAATATCAAGTGGTTCATCATTTTTCGATGGGGTGTTATTGGTGCGCTAATCGCTTTTGAAATATTGGCCACGCTATCATCAGAAACGCTGATAAGGTTAGGTATTATTGATCTAAAAGATTGGCCGGTCGCGATAATTGTAGCGTTAAGTTTGGCAAATTTTGCCTATACTTACGCATTAAAACACGGCCATTCAAGTATATTTAGTAATCCCACAATAAACCTTTGGGTACAGATTGCTGTCGATTTGCTCTGCCTGTCTGTTGTCGTCCATTATGTCGGCAGTACGGCAACGCCTGCGCCCTTTTTCTATGTTTTGCATATCGTGCTGGCTTGTATATTTTTTTCCACGCGAGAGAGCCTGTTGGTAATGCTTCTGGTTTGCGTTATGTACACTGCCGTGCTGTTGTTTGAAAATCCCATATTTATTCAGCTTCCACAATCTGGGTTGATTGACACGCATCCATCCACTGAAAGCCGGCAAAGCAATCGTGTACTGTTATGGATGTTTGTGCTCAATACGTTGTTTTTTATTATCTGGTATGTCGTTTCAAGACTTTCAATGGTAGTGCGCGAGCATGAAAAGCGTCTGATGGATGCTTATGAACGAATCAATCAGACGCAAGTGGAGAAAGATCAATACGCCGTGCTGATGACGCACCAGCTTAAATCTCCGCTTGATGCCATTCGCAGTAAAATCAATTTGATCAAGGCAGGTTATTGCGGCGAATCATCACAAGAAACCAAAGAAGTATTGATGAAAATTGATAGGCGAGCCAAAAATATGGCTGGTTTGATTCTTGATTTGCTCAGGCTGGAACGATTAAAAGAAACCTGTATGGATACAGCCACCCTGGAGCCCGTCAACATCAAAAAATCAGCACAGAAATGTATTGATAAACTAGCACCGGTTATTAACTCAAAGCGCGTCAATATTCACGCATCAGTTGAAGATTTTATTTACCATGGAATTCCTGATCAACTGGAAATCCTGCTGGAAAATATCATTTCAAATGCGATTACTTATTCACACGAAGATACATCGGTTGAAATTTCATCTCAGATTGATAAGGAAACTCATGTGGCCAGTATCACCGTTTCTGATCATGGCATTGGCATCGAAAGTAAGGATTTGCCGAATATTTTTAATGAATACTTTTATTCTCCCAGATCGGTTAATCATAACAATGCGTCCAGCGGCGTCGGTCTATCCATTGTAAAAAAAGCGGCGGAGAATAATAAGCTGCAAATTAGTGTTGCCAGCGAACCAGGTCAAGGAACGTCATTTAAGGTGATATTTCAGAATATCCAACTAACTGATGACGCAATAAAAATTGATCAAGTTTTACTATAGTAGACATTTTTTTGCTTTGATTGAGTAGCCGGCCAGCCTAAATCATCCCACCATGCGCTTCTGAGCAAGCCGTATAGTCCCTAGCACGGTAGCAAAAAAGCGTCTAAAACTATCATTATTTATTTTCTGGTATTTTGTAACATAAGAAATCCGCTGTTTATTCCCCATTATTCCAGCTATTGTTAAGTAAAGAATCGTATATCTTATACAGGTTGTACGGTCGTTGCATGCTAACTGTTCTCATCAAATCGAGAAAAATTTTAACCAAAAGATTTTTTTTGAAAATGAAATTTCATGCAGCTTTAGAAGATATTACTTGGTGTGAAAAATAAATAGTTGGGTGAACAAGCAACAAATGTTAAATAAAATTACAGGTCTTTTATTGCTACTGGTAACAATCAATGGATTCGCGCATCAAACATTAGATGGTGTTGAAGACGAGTTGGTTGTCAATATTGATGCTGTATCAAGCAGCAGTCTGCCAGGAATTAGTGATGACGTTGATTTGCTTGATATTGATGCAGCTACTCAACCACAAAAGTCGTTGACACTATTAAATACCATTGTCCCACCGGCAACTGCCATGCGACTATCATGGCAGCCAAATCAATCTCAGAATGGACTTTCTCTACCGACACCGGTACTGGTAGTAAATGGCGCGCAAACAGGGCCAGTGCTTTGTTTGACAGCGGCGGTTCATGGAGATGAATTAAACGGTATTGAAATTGTTCGGCGTATTCTTCATGGTATTGATCCGGAAAAATTGTCAGGTGTCGTTATTGGTGTACCAATCGTTAATATGCAAGGATTTCGACGTGCGTCACGCTATTTAAGCGATCGTCGGGATTTGAATCGTTTTTTTCCGGGTAATCCACAAGGAAGCGCTGCCGCACGTATTGCGCATTCATTTTTT
>JAJFJI010000286.1 GCA_021774205.1 Nitrosomonas sp. | reverse complement strand
AATCATTGATAAAGCAGGGCGGTCTTTAACCGAACCAGCGGGGTTATTTCCTTCAAGCTTGGCCAGAATAATGTTATTGGTTGATCCTGGTAAACGCTTGAGCTTGACTAACGGCGTATTACCAACAAAATTTTCAATTGTGTTATACATGGGATCAGATTATCGCACATACAAACCATGTAACAACACCACTCTGAATATATGCCACCATTAAAAAAACCCCGGGAAATCTCCGGGGCTTTTTGATTCAGCTTCAACAGCTTCACTAACAAATATGTTATCGCCTAGTTGTTCTATCGCACCCGCACCAATTCACTGAAACTTCTCGGGCTCTGATTGAATAGCAACGTTAACACTGACCCCTGTGTTGGCAATAACTTCTATCTAGTGTTGCAAAGACACTCGATTTATCTGTAACGCCAACATTTCCACCCACTGTTATATTGTCGCCAAGTTGATTAATTGTTTCAGAACCAATACCTTTTACTTTTCTCAGATCATTTATTGAGTTAAAGGATCCATTCTGCTCACGATACTCAATGATAGCTCTCGCTTTGGCTGGGCCAATTCCCTGCAGCATCTCAAGCTCCGATTGAGTAGCAGAGTTAATATTCACCCCTGCGTTGGCAATACCGACCATTGCAAATAAAGTAACGATAATCAGAAACACTTTTCTCATGGTAAACTCCTTATATTAAACAGAAGCTACGGATAAAATTATTCGGTCAGTATTTATCAGTAGCTAGCGTCAATTAAAAATACACCTTCTAGCAAATTCTTCCCAAAGGTAGTATTAGGTATCGACATTTTTCTGTATAAATTTAGAATTTTTGTTACGTCAAAGAAATTATCTGATTAACTGCAACCTCCGTTCAAGCATTGCGGAAACGTGAATGCTTAACAAACAATATCGCCAGCAATGGCAGGATAAAGCCGATTATCGTTATCACAATCAATAACTGACCAAGTTCACTATAATCAGCCTGGACGGAAATCTGACCAGTGGCAGCATCTTTTACTTCGCGCGTAACGGTAAATACCTGATTAATATATTTGGTGCCAAGCTGTGAAGCAGACAACGCAAGATTAGTAAATGACGCCATCACCGCAAAAAATGTCGCTTTAAGCTTTTCCGGCGCAGAATTGGCAATCCACGCCAGCATCGGAATCATCGCAATCTGTCCTAATGGGGACTCTAGCGCTGTATCAATAAGCGCAATGAAACGTGCATCGACAATACCACCCGTAATAGAAGCCGTCCAATGATGCAAACCAAAAAACATACCGATAATGGGTAGCGACAATAACGTACTAGCAATCGTCAAAAACCCAACAATATAAGCAATCGACCGCTCCGCCATGAAACGACGGAAGATAAACATGCCAGCAAGCGTCAGTGTTGCCCCAACCAGCGATAACTTGGCGAGAAATTGCTGGTCGAAACCCAATTCATCAATCATCCACCAGGTTGAGCCAGCGCCTGGTCCTGGCAGCGCACGAAAAATAAACACCAGGACCGCTGTTCCCACTAAAACATTGCGTGCCTCAGGCTCAAGTTCTCCAACAAGCCGCCACATCAGAAATAGCACGATTGCCATAGACAAGCAAAAAATAATTTCTTCACCATTCGGCATACGACTAAGCCCAATACTTAGCGACATGACGGTAAAAATTAACCCACCACCAAGTATCCACCAGTTGATTGGCGGAGGTTCTGAGTGAATACCAAGTAGCGATTCACTTTCCTGACGACTATAACCCTGCGCTATGAATCGCGCCATCTCACGTCGATGCAACCAGGCAGCAAAAACCACACCAATAATTGAAACTAAAGGAATAATCAGCGCAAGTTGATAAACAAATAAATATATCTCCGCTTTCTCTGCTTCCGGCAACGAAGCAGCATCTCTTAACAAAAAAACATTGGCTAACGAAACCAAAATACCACCACTTATAATGGCCACACGCCCCAATGTTTGCATGGTGATGTGCATTTGTTTTCGCTTGTCAGGATCAAGCTTCCGTCCATCGCCATCTACTCTTGGCACCGCCTCGACTGTCATGGCATCCGCAACCACATCCTGAAGCACATAGCCGATGGGTGCAAGTAATGCTGCTGAGACATACCAGACTTCTACAGGTGCTACGGCGAGCATATCCTCTGTATACCCTAGGAGTCCGATCATGATCAGTATACTCAGCGCAATCAAACCTGCACCTAGATATACCAGCAGACTTTTCCATCGCCACACCAGATCCACCAGATGACCAAGCGGCATTTTTAATGCCCACGGCAACATCATCCAGAATCCAAGCATTGCCAGAAATTCCGCAGAGAGTCCTAAATATTCCTTGACATAAAAGGTACCCACGATTGCAGTCATACCAGAGATACCAGCAGCGGCATAAACCATGAGTGGCGGCAAATAAGAAAGCCGCATTTCACGTCCCAGTGAAAGAATATTGCTATTAAACCAGTGAATCAATCTAACGATTAACCCGTTAGCTGAAGGCGGTGATGCAGTCATTGATATAATTTCTTTTTATTAATTATGAGCAAACAACTATGCAACAAAATTTTCTGATACAAATAACTAAAACAAGTTCAATGGCCGTCCTGAACGCTGCAAAAATTCGTCCATTACATTTGTTCAGGACGCTTACCTACTTTGACTCGAATTGATCCTTCTTTATTATTACGCAAAACAATGAGCGTTACTGCTTCACCCGGCGGCAGTTCCGCGACCAGATTTAATATTTCAGAAGAATTTGTCACCGGTTTTTCACCTACGGCTATCACGATATCTCCCGGTTTGATACCCGCTTTATCTGCCGGACCATCTTTGAGTACGCCCGCCACTACCACACCATCAAGATTATCCAGTCCAAATGATTCAGCCAATTCTAGCGTCATGTCCTGCATAGTGATTCCCAGCCAGCCACGGGTCACACTACCCGTCTCAAGAATTTGTGACATAATCTGTTTGGCAACATTGACCGGAATAGCAAAACCAATGCCGAGCGAACCGCCAGTGCGAGAATAAATTGCTGTATTGATTCCGATCAAACTACCTGATGTATCCGTTAATGCACCACCGGAATTACCTGGATTGATAGCCGCATCCGTTTGAATAAAATTCTCAAAAGTATTGATGCCAACCTGCGACCTTCCTAATGCACCAACAATACCCATTGTTACGGACTGCCCAACACCAAAAGGATTTCCCATCGCAAGAACAATGTCGCCAACTTTGACTTGGTCTGATTGACCGAAAGTGATGGCTGGCAGATTTTTCAAGTTTATTTTTAATACAGCAAGATCAGTTCCCGGATCTGAACCGACAATACGCGCTTTGGCTTTTCTACCATCAATTAGCGCAACTTCCACTTCATCTGCAGCCTCTACAACATGATGATTGGTTAGTATGTAACCCTTTGGACTTACAATAACACCAGAGCCAAGACTCGATGTACGTTTGGGCCGTTGTTCAAAACGATCGCCAAAGAATCGCTTAAATGTGGGATCATTAAGCAAGGAATTTGGTAGCTCTTTCACTTCTTTGCTAGTAAAAACATTGACCACGGAAGGCATGGCGGTTTCTGCGGCCTTATTAAAGCTGCCGGGTTCCGCTGCACCGACAGGAACAGCTTCTTTAATGGTTAGAAATGTGCTACGCGGACTCCATGGCAACAATTCGGGCCGCAACGTGGTGACAACAAAGAATATCGCAAAGAGCA
>JAJFJI010000285.1 GCA_021774205.1 Nitrosomonas sp. | reverse complement strand
ATTTTGACACAATATAAACCCTAAGAGGAACCAACCATGTTGACTTTATCCAACCGTAACCAAATTTGGATTGGCCTGGTACTCGTATTATTCATGATTGTTACCCGCGGCCACCATTTCGCTTCACTTCAAAATTTGCTGCCCGGCGCATCCTGGGCCATTTTCTTTCTAGCCGGCGTGTATTTGCGTTCAATCTGGCCATTATTGGGTTTTTTCGTGCTCAGTTGGTGGCTTGATTTTGCCGCCTATACCTGGGGCGGCGCCAGCGGTTTTTGTTTGACACCGGCTTATATCTTCCTATTACCGGCTTACACATCATTATGGTTGGCAGGACGTTGGTATGCCAAACAACATCAGTTTGCATGGCGCACGTTTATGCCGCTTTCTTTAAGCATCATAGCGGGTTTAACCCTCTGTGAATTATTCTCCAGTGGCGGTTTTTATTTCTTTTCAGGCCGCTTTGAAGAAACCACGTTGATTGAATTTTTTGAGCGACTGATCAAATTCTTCCCAATGTATATTGAATCGTTCCTGTTTTATGCGGGTATTGCGGTAGTAACGCATGCTGCATTTGCATTGCTATATCAGCAATTCAATCCGCACAGCAACACAACTGGGTAACAATATGGAAGATTCCGAACACACAGAGCGTACACAACGCCATCGCAAGCGCATGCAACGTAAGAAAGAAGTCGTTGACGCGGCCATTGCGCGTGCTGACAAGGAACAAGGCCTGTTACTAGTGCATACCGGCAATGGCAAGGGGAAATCCAGCTCGGCTTTTGGCATGATGGCACGTGCACTGGGGCACGGCATGCATGTGGGTGTCGCGCAGTTCATTAAAGGACGTTCGGATACCGGTGAAGAAGCTTTTTTTCGCAAGCAGGAAAATGTGGTTTGGCATGTCCTGGGAGAAGGCTTCACCTGGGACACGCAAAACCTGGCACGGGATACCGAAACAGCACAGCAGGGCTGGGCCATTGTGCAAGAAATGCTGCGTGACCCAACGCTGGATCTGATTGTGCTGGATGAACTGACTTATCCGCTTAAGTTCGGCTGGTTGGATTTAACTACGGTATTACATGATTTAGAAAATCGCCCAGCCATGCAACATGTCGTCATTACAGGACGCGCTGCGCCGGATGCACTGTGTGAAGCTGCCGATACGGTCACAGAAATGCGCGATATCAAGCATGCTTTTCGGGCCGGCATTCAAGCGCAAAAAGGGATTGATTTGTGAGACAGTGCCCGGCATTGCTGATTGCCGCGCCGGCATCTGGACAAGGCAAAACAACAGTTACCGCAGCACTGGCCCGATTTCATAGAAATCAGGGTCACAAGGTTCGTATATTCAAGGCTGGGCCAGATTTCCTTGACCCTAAGATTCTGGCGCGAGCATCTGGCCACCCAGTTTATCAACTGGATTTATGGATGGGTGGTCAAGCGCATTGCCAACAACTTTTATATCAGGCTGCTAGCACAGCAGATTTGATTCTAATCGAAGGCGTCATGGGACTCTTTGATGGAGAGCCATCCAGTGCTGACCTTGCTGCAACATTTGGCATACCGGTATTAGTAGTAATTGACGCGACTGCCATGGCGCAAACCTTTGGCGCGGTCGCGCACGGGTTGGCAACTTACCGGCCAGATATCCGTTTTGCGGGAGTATTGGCCAATCAAGTAGCCAGCGCAACACATACAGAAATGCTAAAAGAAAGTTTATCGCGAGATCTGCCCTGGCTTGGTGCATTATCTCGTGACAAGAACAACCGATTACCCAGCCGTCATTTGGGTTTGGTTCAGGCAGATGAAATTGACGATCTCGACCAGCGGCTGGACAACCTTGCTGAGCGTTTATCTAAAACAGCATTGAATGCGTTGCCGCCATCGGTAGCCTTTACGTCCCATGATGTGGCATCCGACGAATTGCCACAAACGCTGAAAAATGTCCACATTGCCGTCGCGTCAGATAGCGCCTTCTCGTTTATTTATCATGCCAACCTGAATCTGCTGCAGGCCATGGGCGCAAAATTAGCGTTCTTCTCACCCTTGCATGACGCTGAATTACCTGACGCAGAGAGTCTGTATCTACCTGGCGGCTATCCGGAATTACACCTGGAAGAACTGGAAGCTAATCATGCCATTCGCGAAGCTATTCGAGACCATCATGCAGAAGGCAAACCCATTGTTGCCGAATGTGGCGGCATGCTTTATCTACTGACCACACTTACCAATAGCAGCGGTCAACAAGCTAAGATGGTTGATATTCTTCCAGGTCAGGCAATCATGCAAAATCGTCTGGTTAATTTAGGCCTCCATTCGGCGACATTCCCAAAAGGCGAATTACGCGGCCACACATTTCACCATTCTCAGCTAACAACATCGCTTGATTCATCCGCACTGACACAACCCACACGCAAAGGATTAAGGCCTGAACCCCTATTTCAAAAGGGAAAATTAACCGCTTCATATATCCACTGGTATCTGCCATCCAACCCGGCTGTTGCGGCCGCATTATTTCAGCCATGACTGTTGATCATCGTTTTAGTGAAGAAGAACGCACAGCCATTTATCGTGTGATTGCCGAGCGCCGCGACATGCGTCATTTTCTTTCTGACCCAATTGATCCAATCGTACTTAAACGCCTGCTCGCCGCTGCACACCAGGCGCCCAGTGTAGGCTTAATGCAACCGTGGCGATTTATACGCATAACTGATGCCAAAATACGCAATGCAATAGCCGCATTGGTGGAAGAAGAGCGTCTTCGCACAGCAGAAGCGCTGGACGAACGAGGGTCTGAATTTATGCGCCTAAAAGTTGATGGTATTCAGGGATGTGGTGAGCTTCTTATCGCAGCATTAGCTGACAAACGTGAACAACACATTTTTGGCCGTCGCACCTTACCGGAAATGGACTTGGCTTCGGTGGCCTGCGCCATTCAAAATTTATGGTTGGCTGCACGCGCTGAAGGTTTAGGTATGGGCTGGGTATCAATTTTTGACCCCGTTCATCTTGCCAAATTACTGAAATTGCCTGTAGGCAGCAAACCAATTGCGATCCTGTGCCTGGGTCATGTTGCGGCTTTTTATCCAGCACCCATGTTGAAAATAGCAGGCTGGGCAGATGAACGCCCACTGGAAGAATTATTATTCCATAACACCTGGGGCAACATTGAGAAATGAGCATCACACTGGCCGTTTTAATTGCACTTTTTCTGGATGCATGGCTCGGCGAACCTCAGCGCTTTCACCCATTAGTCGGTTTTGGCAAACTAGCTGATTACACTGAACAAAAGTTTTACGCAGATTCCAGATTACACGGTTGCATCGCAGTATTGCTACTCGTTGCACCATTGATCTTACTGTCAACCTGGATAAATCTCGTGCCCTGGCATTTCATCATTGATATTTTAGTACTATATCTTGCGATCGGCTGGAATAGCCTAGGCACACATGCCCGGCTAGTTAGAAGTGCATTGCATGAGGGTAATTTACAGGCAGCACGCCAGCTCGTGGGAATGATGGTCAGTCGCGATACGATGAAGCTGGACCGTGTTGGTGTTACACAAGGCACCATTGAATCTGTTTTGGAGAATGGCAACGATGCAATTTTTGGCGTCATTTTCTGGTTTATTCTTGCTGGCGCACCCGGCGCGATCGCCTATCGACTCATTAACACATTAGATGCCATGTGGGGTTATCGCAATGATCGTTATCGCCATTTTGGCTGGGCCGCAGCCCGGCTAGACGATTGCTTGAATTTCATACCGGCGCGATTTACTGCGCTCAGCTATGCACTAACCGGCAGCGCACGTAATGCTTTTTTTTGCTGGCAAACGCAGGGAGCAATCTGGAAAAGCCCCAATGCAGGACCCGTTATGGCTGCTGGTGCAGGCAGCCTGAGTATTTCACTCGGCGGCCCTGCACACTATCACGGCCAGCTTGAATCCCGCCCCACACTCGGAAACGGGCCTGTACCCGATACAGATGATATTGGCCATGCATTGGGACTCATTACACGTTCACTGATCCTCTGGCTCGTGGTTTTATGTTTGGGAGAATGGCTTGCTCAGCACATCATCTCAAATTGACCAACCAGGTCCATTGCATCACGGCGGTCGCCTGCGAGCCGCGGCGGCGCATTTTGCTATCCCAGTGGAAAATTGGCTGGATCTTTCTACCGGTATTAATCCTAACGGCTGGCCTATTAAAACACCACCTGCCGCAATCTGGGCACGACTTCCTGACGATGATGATGAACTGGACGCGATTGCATGCCGATATTATGGCGCAAATTTTCTCTTGTCCGTTGCTGGTTCACAAGCCGCGATTCAGGCATTACCCCAACTGCGTGTGCTTTCACGAGTCAGTGTACTGAGCCCCGGTTATGCCGAACATGCCTACACATGGAAACGAAATAACCATAAGGTATCTACTGTAACTCCTGACCAAATAGAGGCAGTTTTGCCAAATACCGATGTACTGATTATCACCCACCCTAATAATCCCACCGGTGCTGTTTTTCCAATCGCACAATTACTCGACTGGCACATGCAACTTGCTAAACGCAACGGATGGTTAATTGTGGATGAAGCTTTTATGGATGCCACACCAGAATTTAGTATCGCATCCCAGACATCAAAGCCGGGTTTGATTGTATTACGCTCTTTGGGGAAATTCTTTGGACTAGCTGGCGCACGCGTTGGATTTGTTTGCGCACACCCGGAATTATTAACAGCACTTAATAATCTGCTTGGTCCATGGTCAGTCAATGCACCGGCTCGCTGGATGGCTATTCAAGCACTTCAAGACACCTACTGGCAGAAAAAAACACGTCAACACCTATTAAGCGCGAGTAACCGTCTAAAAACTTTGTTAACACAGTATCAACTAATACCTACGGGTGGTTGTGCCCTATTTCAATGGGCACATTCACGCCACGCGACGTATTTATTCGAGAAATTGGCATATCAAGGCATTCTGGTCCGCCTGTTCAATAACCCACCCAGTCTACGCTTTGGTTTACCAAGGAGTAATTTAGATTGGCAGCGACTTGACACAGCATTGGCAGCCTGTCGAACTTCTGGTCAATTAATCGGCGCATAATGATTAACCAAGCAGTGATGATTCAGGGAACCACTTCTGACGCAGGCAAAAGTATGCTGGCCACCGCATTGTGTCGTTGGCTTGCTCGACAGGGTGTTCGGGTTGCGCCATTCAAGCCGCAAAACATGGCATTGAATAGTGTGGTCACTGAAGATGGCGGTGAAATCGGTCGTGCGCAGGCAGTTCAAGCGATTGCCTGTGGACTAGCACCGCATACTGACATGAACCCGGTATTACTCAAGCCCAACACTGATGTAGGGGCACAGGTGATTATTCATGGGCATTCAATCGGCAATATGGATGCTTGCCATTACCATGACTACAAATCTATCGCGCTTAAAGCCGTGCTTGAGTCTCATGCACGACTGGTCAGAAACTATGAGCGAATCATTGTTGAAGGCGCAGGCTCGCCCGCTGAGATCAATCTGCGCGCCAATGACATTGCCAATATGGGTTTTGCGGAAGCGGTTGACTGCCCGGTTATCCTCATTGCCGACATTGACCGTGGCGGGGTATTTGCACATCTAGTGGGTACACTGGCTTTACTCAGTAGCAGTGAGCAGGCGCGTATCAAAGGTTTTGTGATTAACCGTTTTCGGGGTGACATTGCATTACTGCAATCGGGGCTGGACTGGCTGGAAGAATACACCGGCAAACCGGTCTTAGGTGTTTTACCTTATTTGCACGGCTTACACCTTGAAGCAGAAGATGCCGTGCCACACACATCTGAGACTGTCGAATCGTCAGAAACGCAACGCATCAATATTATCGTTCCCGTCCTGCCGCGTATCAGCAACCACACCGACTTTGATCCGCTACGACTGCATCCTCAAGTTAATTTGCAATTTATTCGACTAGGCGAAACCATTCCACCAGCTGACTTGATTATTCTGCCCGGATCAAAAAGCGTATGTGCAGATCTCGAGTTGATTCGTTTACATGGCTGGGAAATTGCCATCAAAAAACATTTACGCTATGGCGGGAAAATCATCGGCATTTG
>JAJFJI010000284.1 GCA_021774205.1 Nitrosomonas sp. | reverse complement strand
AAATTTTTCGGTTTCTCAAAATCCGCCTCTTTATAGATAAGTGTCAAATATTTTTCATATTCTTCTGGTTCCAATGACACGTCATCCAGTGAACCACCCACTTTACCTTGTTTGGCATCTTCGGTGAGTTTCAGGGCCTTTACCACGCGGTCAAGAATAACGCGCTTAAGCCCTTCGTTATCCATTACCGGGTCGGTGTAACCGGCGATTTCCAGTTTCAGTGCGGGTCGATCAATTAACGCCTCGGATAATGTCTGCAACCGTTTCTCTGCTTCCGCCTCTATGTTTGCTTGGCCAGCTGAAAATTCAATCGTGGATAATTCTTCGCCCCCCTCCAGAACCGAACCCAGCAAAGCAAATGGGGAGGTAATCGCACGCATGATCAAGTTAATAAATGCATCAAATATAATACCGCCAATACTAAACTGAGGGTCATCGAGAGAGCCCTCGACAGGCAAATGTAAATCAATTTCACCATGCCGATTTTTTAGCAGAGAAATCGCCAAGCCTAGCGGCAATGATAATGCGTCCGGGTCATCCGTTTTTTCTCCCAGCGTAAGTTGATCCAAAAATATATTGTTCTCTGCTGTTAATGCCCCCTCTTCAATGTGATAATGAATATCGACCGAGAGTTTTCCCTTTTCAATGAGTTGGCCAATATGCCTGCCAGAATAAGGGCTAAAAGTGGGCATATCAATACCTTTTGCACTTACTTTGATATCAAGCTGGATTTCACTAGCAAATGGATCTAATGCACCGGTAATTTCCAGTGGGGCAGATCTGTCGACCGCGCCGCGAATATCCACGTTAATTTTTTCACCTGGATCTATTGGGCCAATTTTTCCATTTAGGCCGGTCAGATTTGCGCGGTAATTGGGTCTTATAAAACGATCGTTAAATTTGACATCGCCCTGTTTCAAGATGATGTTACCAATGCGCAACGGCAACGCTTTTTCTTCCGCAGGGTGAACTGTCGTCGCAGTTGTCGGTGTTGGTGTCGGTGTCGGTGTCGGTGTCGTTACTGATGATGGCGGTGGTGTTGCTTCTTCACCTTCCCGGACAAGCAAACCAAGATTAAGATCGCCTTCAGGAAGAAGCGTTGCTCGGGCAACAAAGTTATTGAGTGTGATCGCGTCAATTTCAACGCGCAGTGGCTCATTGACAAAGTTGATTCCATCGATATCCAAATTCTGCCATTGTGCCAGATCAGCCCCAGTAATTTTATCGAATAAATTAAAATCTAAAAGCTGTCCTTTCCCTATCACCGATACTTTTAGTGGCTCACCATCTGCTTTAACGTTACCCTGAAAGGAGGCAGCCCCACGCGTCAGTACTGCCTTAACTTTGTCGCCTCCCCAGCCTTGCAGCGCCACCAAATCAACTTCTTTAATGTCGATGGATAAGTCCGTTGCCAATGGCGCCCATGATAATGGACCTTTAATAAGAATACTGCCATGCTGGTTTACCTTCGCTTGCAGCACCAGATCGACCGGTTTTTCACCCGTTAAGTCAATATCAGTCAAGGTTAAATTAAATGGGTCAACAACCATTGGCGGCACATCGGGTAACGCCGCATCTTCAAAGCGAAATGATGCCGCAGTGATCTTGAGATGTTTGATTTGCACTGTCCATGATTGTTCGCTCGCTTCTTCCTGTTCAGAAGAATCCACAACCACTGATGAATCGCCAACTGCTTCTTCCGGAGCAGCCTGGATACGTTTTGCAACAACCAGCGGTTTTTTATCTGGCGTCGGCATAACTGCTTGCTTAATTGCTGGAACTGATGGTTTATACGCAGGAAGCGGAACTGATTTTTTTTCTTCGAGTACAGGAGTTTCTGAAACGGATACGGTTTCTTTAAGTCCAGATTCTTTTGGAAGAGATGCCTTATATTGTGGGTTTTCCTCAAAAAGACGGAGCAAATCAATGTTACCCTCTTTTTCCCGGCGTACTGACGCATTAAAGCGATCTAGCCATATTTCATCGAGATTGACTTGTTGCTGCGCAATATCGATTCCGATATCATCAATGGTCAATTTTGGTAACGAAAGCACAGCCGCAGTTTCACCATCACGCGTTAATGCAAAATTGTTCAGTACAACAGCTGCACTTGACGTTTTCTGACCCGTCAAATCAATGTCGTTTAATTGAACATTGAGATTTTCCAGCGCAGCCTGATACGGCGTTGCTACCGCCCGATTATCAACAACAAGTTGCTTAAGTGCCATTTCCCCAGATATTACAATCGCCGGTGATTCATCGACGATTTGTGAAAATGTGATTTGCAAATCACTATCAAAATAACCGGAAATGAGATGGATTCCGGTCGGAATGGGCGAATACTCATCAATGGCCGTCAAATCGATATCTTTCAACTTAAGCTCAAGCGTTGCTTCACGTTTGTCGGTAAAAGGGCGTGCCTTTCCATCGAGAAGAAATGGCGAACCATTAACCATGGCGCTTAAATAGGGCTCAACCCAAGAAGCTTGCTTACTTTCGAAGTTGGCAACGAAAGGAATCCCGAGGTTAAAGTCAGATATTTTTTGATGACTTTCCTTAAAATGGTCAATCAGCTCGAAATAACCACCCTCAATAACAATATTACTGACAGAAAACTTGGTTTCGCGATCTTTGTCAACGTCATCATCATCGGATGGTTGGGTAAATTCATTAACCAGGTCGGTGATATTGAATTGGTTCTCATCCTCTCGAACCAAGCGCACAGTGGGTTTTTTTAAGGTTATGGCGCTAATGACTGGCGCTAGGCGAGTAACCGATTCAATACTTAGATCAAGGTATAATTTTTCAAAGGATAAAACGGCTTCATTCGCATCGGCACGAGCTGTTTTCTCGCCGACACGAAAGCCATGCACCGTTAATTCCATCGAGTAAAGGTGAAAATCGATCGATTGAATGGTTACCGGGCGGTGCAGGGTTTCGGATAGAATGATCTCGATCCGGGATTTGGCAAAACCCGGTAGCCAGAAATAACTAAGCAATCCGAGCAGTATAATAATGGTTGCCACCACGATAAAACTGATCGCTAGACGTTTGCGAGTGACAAAACGTTTCGAAACTGTCGTATTCATAGTGGTATCCTTTCAGTTTGCTCGGTTTATTATTACAGTTTCGCCTAGCACTGCTGAGTATAACAATTAATAATGTCCGCTTTCTTCCTGCAGACCTATCAGTTCAACATCAAAAACTAATGTGGCGTTGGGGGGAATGACATTACCCGCGCCTTGTGCGCCATAAGCCATCGTTGATGGAATAATCAAAGTTCTCTGCCCCCCAACTTTCATGCCGGCAACACCTTTATCCCAGCCTTTAATAACGCGTCCTGCGCCTAGTAAGAATGAAAAATGGTCGTTACGGTCATGTGAACTATCAAATTTTTTCCCTTTATTCTCCGGCGCATTGGCATCGTAAAGCCACCCGGTATAATGAACATTAACTGTATTGCCGACGACAGCTTCTTCACCCGTCCCTATTTTTCTGTCAATTTGTTCAAGCTGCGTCACGCTGGATTCAGCGTGATCCCCCGATGCATGTTCCTTGTAAGAAAAAGCAACTTGGGGCAGCATGGTTAAGCTTATAATAATTGTGGCTAAAGAAAGAAGAATCTTGTTTTTTGACATGGTTACCTCATTAATAATAACTGTAGCTATTCAGCAATCTGAATAATTACAAATAAACTTATAAATTTTGAATTCTTAGTGCAAACTCTCAGGTATTATACCCGCTCTAATCATTTCGTCATTACAGTCCCGCTAAATCGATTTTGACAGATAGAAATTTTGACAACATGATGATACGCTAATCCGATGGATTCGCCGGGTTGTTAATATATATTTATTATGCACACGCATCCAAACGAAAAAATACGTCATAATTTTCCTGATCAAACGCAGGAAGCACAGGCAGTTGATCTGCTTTGCATACATGATTCTCCGCTTGTGCGCGGATTGTATCTTAGTGCCGGGTTTACTGCATTATTGATGGGTATATTAGGGGCCGTACTGCCGGTGCTTCCAACAACGCCATTTATACTGCTGGCGGCTTTTTGTTTCGCACGCAGTTCGGCGCGTTTCCACGATAAATTACTAGCAAATCGTATTGCTGGACCTATTATCTACGAGTGGAACCAATACCGTAGTATTCCACGCCGGGCCAAACGTTGGGCCTACCTTTTAATGGCATTATCATTTAGTAGCTCCATTCTGTTGGTGCCTGCTGTCTGGCAGAAAGTTATGCTGGTCGTGATAGGCGCCATATTAGCAATATTTATTTGGCGCATTCCGGTAAGAGATACCAAGGTTGCATCAATATAATGCAATTACGCTAAAAACCGCTAATCATACATTTTTTAGATGTTGCATTGTCGCTTTATAATATGGCTTGAGAACACTATGCCATGAATTTACTGCTGATTTCCCTTACCCCTTTTATTGGCGCAATTTTCACCGCTGCCATTTCCCGACTGGGTCGATTACATTCCGCTTGGGCGGCTGTTGTTGTAACGTCGTTGGCGTTGCTCTTGTTGCTTCCATTAGTTCCAGATGTTTTTGCTGGACAGGTCTTAATCCAGCGCTTTAGTTGGATACCTATGGCTGGTCTTGATGTAGCTTTCCGGCTAGATGGTTTTGCGCTGCTCTTTGCATTACTAATATTAGGAATAGGACTACTGATTGTCATCTATGCAAGGTATTACCTGTCTGAGCGGGATGATATGGGTCGTTTCTATGCCTATTTGCTTTTGTTCATGGGCTCAATGCTGGGTATTGCATTGTCCGAAAATATTATTCAGCTTTTGATTTTTTGGGAATTCACCAGTCTTTCATCGTTTTTATTAATTAGCTACTGGCAACATCGCCAAGAATCACGCAATGGCGCACGCATGGCATTGGCAGTGACAGGTGCTGGCGGGTTGGCGCTACTTGGTGGATTTTTATTACTGGGCGAGATTGTTGGCAGCTATGATCTGTCCGTCATCCTGGCATCGGGCGATATTATCCGGGCTGATCCACTTTATCGCCCCATGTTGATATTGGTGTTACTGGGCGCTTTCACCAAGTCAGCGCAGTTTCCGTTTCATTTCTGGTTACCCAACGCTATGGCAGCGCCAACGCCGGTGTCAGCCTATTTGCATTCGGCAACCATGGTCAAGGCCGGCGTGTTTCTGCTAGCGCGATTATTTCCGGCTTTATCTGGAACTCCTGAGTGGTTCTGGTTAGTCAGTATGACCGGATTAACTACGTTGCTGTTAGCGGCATATATCGCCTTATTTAAGCATGATTTGAAAGGCCTGTTGGCCTATTCTACAATCAGCCATCTAGGGCTGATCACTTTATTATTTGGTATTGGTACACCACTTGCAGCGGTGGCTGGTGTATTCCATATGATCAATCATGCTATTTTTAAGGCATCACTGTTTATGGCTGCAGGTATTATCGATCATGAAACAGGCACCAGAGACATGCGCCGCCTCAGTGGGCTATGGATGTTTATGCCATATACCGCATCGCTTGCCATGGTGGCGGCAGCTTCCATGGCAGGTGTGCCACTATTTAACGGATTTCTATCGAAAGAAATGTTTTTTACCGAAACATTGCTGAGAACCGATGAAGTTTGGGGTTGGTTATTGCCGGCAGCAGCGACAATGGCGGGTATTTTCGCGGTGGCCTATTCATTACGTTTTGTTCATAACGTGTTTTTCAATGGTATGCCCGTTAATTTACCCAAAACGCCACATGAGCCGCCCCGCTGGATGAAAGTGCCGATGGAAGTGCTAGTCGCTTTATGTCTGTTGGTGGGCATCTTCCCAGCAATAACCGTTGAACCTATTCTTGCCGTGGCAGCCGCCAGTGTGTTGCAAGCACCGATACCTGAACATGATCTAGCCATATGGCATGGCTTTAACCCCGCAGTGTGGATGAGCATGATTGCCTTGATTGGCGGCGCGCTCGTTTATTTGAATCGGCGTCCGCTATTCAGGTTGCATTACCAGCTGATAAGCCATCTGGAGTTTAAGAAAGTTTATAACTATTTGTTGGAACAATTGTTTCGTTTTTCTGTTCAAGTCACAAAGGCACTCAACCCCAATTCATTGCAACGCATGGTGTTTGTTTTTATCATTTTTATTCTAGTGTTGGGCGTCAGTGGCTTTTCCGGTGGCGAGGTGTTACTGACCGGTCATCGTGAGTTGTTGCCAGTCGATGGCGTTAGTTTGTTGGTTGCACTGGTACTGATGATTTCAGCCGTTGGTACCGTTTTTCTGCACAAACAGCGTTTTGTAGCCCTGATTCTATTGGGTGCGGTCGGTTTGGGTATTTCGTTAATTTTTATAAAATTTTCTGCACCTGACCTTGCCCTGACGCAGCTTTCCGTTGAAGTGGTAACCATCGTATTATTGTTGTTAGCCTTGTATTTCTTACCACAACATTCACCAACCGAATCAAGCAAATTGCGTCAGTACCGTGATCTAATGGTAGCGCTCGCAGTGGGGGGTGGCGTCGCCGTACTGGCGTGGGCGGTATTGACGCGCCCATATGAAACAATCGCGGATTATTTTCTTGCTAATAGTGTAACGGGCGGTGGCGGAACCAACGTTGTCAATGTGATTTTGGTAGATTTCCGCGGCTACGACACCTTGGGTGAAATTACTGTACTGGCATTGGCTGGACTTGGAATTTACGCCATGCTGGATCATTTACATTTAACCGGTACCAGCCACGACGCCAGTGGTCGTTTCTGGGATCATGACATGCATCCAGTGTTCATGGCTTCATTTACCCGCCTACTGTTGCCGCTTGCGCTTCTGGTCGCCATATTCATTTTATTACGCGGACATAATCTGCCTGGTGGCGGGTTCATTGCCGGATTGATTACCGCTGTGGCGCTGATTATGCAATATCTGGCCAATGGCGTGACCTGGACCCAATCGCGTCTGCCAGCAAATATCCATTCGATCATTGGATTCGGATTGCTAATTGCCGTGTCCACTGGTCTAGCCAGTTGGTTGTTCGACCACCCGTTCCTGACATCAACATTCAGTCATATTCACTGGCCGCTGGTCGGCGAGTTTGAACTGGCATCCGCAATGGCTTTTGATCTAGGTGTTTATCTAGTCGTCGTCGGTGCTACTTTGCTGATTCTGATTAACCTGGGGTTGGTACACAGTATGACGCTACTCCCAAAAACCAAAAAACATAGCCGCAAATGGAAGCACTGATATCTATTGTTTTAGGCACACTGACTGCCTGTGGTGTTTATCTGATACTACGTTTCCGTACTTTTCCCGTGGTGCTGGGATTAACGTTTCTGTCCTATGCAGCCAATTTATTTTTACTGGTGATGGGCAGATTGACCATTGGCAAACCACCGGTAATCACAGAGGGTGTCACTGATTACGCCGACCCATTGCCCCAGGCCTTGGTGTTGACCGCCATCGTTATTGGTTTTGCGATGACCGCCTTTGTCATTATGCTGTCTCTTAAGGCTTATGCGGCGCTGGGGAATGATCATGTGGATGGAAAGCACAAATTATGATGAATCACATCGTCATTGCGCCGGTGCTGCTGCCATTGCTGATCGCTACTTTATTACTGCTGATTCGTCAACAAAATCTGTCATTTCAACGTATTCTCAGTATTGCTTCGGTTGCTGCTCAGGTGATACTGGCTGCAATGCTGCTACGCGCGGTTAGCAGCGAGGAGATTCTGGTTTATGCGGTGGGAAACTGGGCAGCACCATTCGGCATCATCCTAGTAGCAGATCGCCTGGCCGCCTATATGCTGATGATTAGCGCCTTGCTTGCCTTTTGCGCATTAATATATGCAGTACGTAAGTCTGACAGGATTGGTCAGCACTTTCATGTTTTATTCCAATTGCAGTTGCTGGGATTAAATGGCGCTTTCCTCACCGGGGACCTGTTTAATCTGTTTGTTTTCTTTGAGATACTATTGTTGGCATCATATAGTCTGTTACTGCATGGCGGTGGAAGGTTACGCACCAAGGCTGGCTTACATTTTGTCGTGATTAATTTGGTTGGTTCAACATTGTTTCTTTTTGCAGTAGGGATACTTTATGGCACGTTGGGCACGCTAAATATGGCCGATCTGGCCGTTAAAGTGGCAGCCTCGCCTGATGAGAATGTTTTTCTGGTACGTGTGGCGGGTTTTCTGTTATTTGGCGTATTTGCGCTTAAAGCGGCATTACTGCCAATTTATACATGGTTACCTGCTGCTTATGCCCATACCACTGCCGCAGTAGCTGCATTATTCGCGATCATGACTAAAGTCGGTGCGTATTGTATTCTGCGCGTCTATACTTTAATTTTTGGAGAACAGGCGGGGCCCGCTGCTAATCTGATTGAAGGCTGGTTGTTACCATTGGCATTGGCAACACTAATTGTTGGCATGATTGGTGTGATAGCAAGCACCCGCTTGCGTCAACAAGCCGCTTATCTGGTTGTGGCTTCGATTGGATCCTTGCTGATTGCGTTTGGCCTTAATACCAACGCAGGTATCGTTGCGGGGTTATACTACTTGCCACATTCTACTTTTGCCGCTGCGGCATTTTTTCTTCTGGCGGATATTATTGCTAGTCGGCGCGGTAAAATTAATGATAAATTCGATCTAGGCCCGATGATTGCCCATAAGCGATTACTCGGTGTATTGTTTTTCAGTACTGCTATATTAATCGTCGGGTTGCCACCGTTATCCGGTTTTATTGGAAAATTCTTAATTCTGCAGGCTGCACTGACGCATTCAATGTTGCCGTGGATAATGAGTATAATTTTGCTGACCAGCCTGCTAGGCCTAATTGCGGTTGCACGAAGCGGCAGCTTATTGTTTTACCGGGCTCAGTCAATGGAAGCTGTTTCTCATATACCAGAGGCTAGCGTCACTGTGAAAACCGGTTCTGTCACAGTGGAATTGATGCCGGTTATCAGTTTGCTGTTGCTTTGTATTGCGCTGGTAATCTACGCGGGCCCGGTTACCGAATTTTCCCTAACCATTGCGGATCAATTATTGCAGCCAACTATTTATATTCGGGCGGTACTGGGAGATGGAGGGATAACCTGATGCGCCGGCTATTGCCTCATCCCTTACTCACACCAATTTTGACTGTTGTATGGCTATTGTTGAACAATAGCATTGCACCTGGCCAGATTGTGCTCGGCTTAATATTAGGTTGGGCGATTCCGCTATTATCCATACGTTTTTGGCCAGACAAAGTATATGTTTACAAGCCGTTGACTTTGATGCGTTATATTATAGTGGTACTGATTGATATCGTAGTCGCCAATTTTATCGTAGCTCGGCGCATACTTGGCAATCCGGATCGTCTTAAACCAGCTTTCGCAAAATTACCGTTGGATCTCACGTCGGATCTGGCAATCAGTCTGCTGGCTAACAGTATTACGTTAACGCCAGGTACACTGTCGGCCCGGCTTTCTTCTGACCGTAAGTATTTATTAATTCATGCACTGAACGAAACAGACCCGGATGCACTGATCGTTACGATTAAGCAGCGTTATGAACGCTTGTTAAAGGAGATCTTCGAGAAATGTTAGATATTGTTCTGCCGATTGCGTTTGGATTGGTAGCTGTTGCCGTGGCGATGAGCTTCTGGCGTTTGCTGCGTGGGCCAAGTGCGCCTGATCGGATTTTAGCGCTGGACACGTTAAATATTAATACCATTGCCTTATTGGTGTTACTAGGTATTCATTTATCAAGCGCATTGTTTTTTGAGGCTGCGCTTCTTATCGCCTTGATGGGCTTTATTAGCACTGTGGCGTTTTGCAAGTATCTATTACGCGGCGATATTATTGAGTAACCGATGTTGGACTATTTGCTTTCATTTCTGATTCTATTTGGCGCGATATTTACGTTCATTGGCTCTCTCGGCCTGGTCAGACTCAAAGACTTTTATACTCGTCTTCATGGCCCCACAAAGGCGACGACATTAGGCGTAGGTAGTATATTAATTGCTTCTGCGATTTTTTTCAGTACCCGTGGAACAGGTATCAGTCTGCACGAAATATTGATCACACTTTTTCTGTTAATCACTGCACCGGTGAGCGCGCACTTGCTTGCCAAAGCGGCGCTGCACCTTGAACTGAATTCTTTGGCTAAAATACCGACGAAGAAAGTACAACAAGAAGGTCTCGAGCAAGCAAATCAAACTGAGGTTGCGCAACAAACGACAGAAAAAATTGAACCACTAACGTCATCTGATGGCTCTCAGGATCAGGAACTCGCGCAAAAGCAATAACCTACCGCACGAGGATTCACGCTACCTCTTTGGCGTGCCTCATAGGATTTAAATGCAGTGTTATACTCCAACTATGAGTTCACGCGCCCTTATCGTTATGTTTCTGAATTTTGCCAACCAACTAAAATTCAGAAACCTTTTTTTAGTGGTCATCGGATTATTTTTTATCGACCTGTTAATTCCAGATTTCATCCCTTTAATTGATGAAATCATGCTTGGTTTGCTGGCGATTGTCCTAGCCAGTTGGAAGAGCAATAGAAAAAAACAAAAAGAGGAAAATCTTATTGAAAGAGAAGTTGTTGGCGAGGACAGAAAATAACCTGTGTAAACACAGAAATATTTCAGTTATTACATTGTTTATATACTTTAACTTTACTTCTAATTTATCTTTAGCATATAAGACCATTCATTTATTGCGTGTTGGGCACACGCCATACAAAATGTAAATCTGCAATACCGGCAATTTTTAACCAGTATTGGCAGATTAGGCACTATAGCCCAAAAACGACCGCAGTGCGTCAGAAATTACTCTGCGTATTGTTCCCTTTCGTAATCATCACGATGCTCTTGGGGAATATTATGATCCATCTCGACAGTTCCTCCACGTATCTCCTTTACGTGTTCCTTACGATCCTCTTCGGGAACATTATGATCCTGCTCGATAGTTTTTCCATATGTCGAAGGATCCGGGGAATCTGGTGCGGCTGGTTTTTCATCACAAGCAGCAAGAGCAAATACCATCAGAATGGAAACGAGTAGTGCAAGCCTCATATTATCTCCTTATATTATATATTATAGAATGCGTATCACTTAAGATATAGCAGATCAATATTACTCATAACAACCCCTTTATATATTGATCTATATCAATGTAACTAGCGTTTAGAGTTTAGAGTTTCAAAGGCCTGAAAAAAACAACACAAAATTAGTACATTATCAAATAATGTTTATTTTAATCCAGCCTGGGAAAATGTATCGCAGCTCTTAACCATTCCAGTTTTTAATCCTTTACGGAACCACTCTGCTCTTTGTTCTGATGAGCCATGGGTAAATGCATCTGGATTAACGGATTTGCCAGCCATTCTTAACATTCTGTCATCTCCGACCGAGGCGGCAGCATTTAAACCTTCCTCTATATCACCTTGTTCCAGTATATTTCTCCGCTTATGCGCATGATAAGCCCAAACTCCCGCATAACAATCAGCCTGCAATTCCACTAAAACTGATAATGCATTAGCATCTTTTTTATTCGATCTCATTTGTATTTGACGAATTTTGTCGGAAGTGCCTTCTAGGTTCTGGACATGATGAGCGACTTCATGTGCTATAACGTAAGCTACTGAGAAGTCTCCATGTGCTCCAAACCGCTGTAATTCATTAATAAAACTAAGATCAAAATAAACTTTGCTATCACCCGGGCAATAAAAAGGCCCAGTTGCAGCAGAACTCATACCACAGGCTGAATGAACCATGTCAGAGTAAAGTACTAATTTAGGCGGTTGATATTGATAATTTGAAGCGGCAAAAATCTGACTCCAGGTATCTTCTGTATCAGCCAGAATGACGGAAATAAATTCCGCAGCAGCATCTTCTTCTGGACTACTGGTTTTTTTTTCAACGGGTGTGTCAGCAATCATTGCCCCGCCTTCCAGATAACCTAAAAGTTCGAGAGGGTTTTGATTGAACAACAAACTTCCAATTAATACCAGAATGATCGTTCCTCCACCAAGCTTAAAGCCGCGAGGAGAAACCCTTGAGCCCCTTCTATCTTCTACATTAGTACTCCTCCTGCCCGTTTTCCACCGCATTAAAATTCTCCTTTATAGGGATCTGAAGCTCTAAACTCTAGATTACAAGTAAACCACAGCATATGGGATTTAGCTCACTTTTTTAATGGAACGGTTATTTTTAGTGCATATATTGGTGCGAATGCCCGGGAACAGAATGTCGTGCGTGGTCGCTTAACTGGGCGTCAAACCATTGGTGAATTGCCCTGATAAATTTTGGCAATTTGGTGGAGTAATTAATCTGCGCGCCTTCAGGAAGCGCCAGGTATTCAATCTTGATCTGGCCAGGGCTGGCTGT
>JAJFJI010000283.1 GCA_021774205.1 Nitrosomonas sp. | reverse complement strand
GAACTTTGATTTTTATTATATGTTTCAACCATCTGAGCCAAGCAGCCTGGCCCATCAGCATTGATCAAATCATCTGCCAGTAGTACTGCAAAAGGCTCATCACCAACGACTGGCCGAGCACATAAAACAGCATGGCCTAGTCCTAGTGCTTCAGGCTGCCGAATATAAACACAAGCGACATGTGGCGGTAAAATTTCTCGCACAATTTTCAGCAATTGTTGTTTTCTATCGGCTTCTAGTTCGATTTCTAATTCAACCGCTTTATCAAAGTGATCTTCAATTGGCCGCTTGTTACGTCCTGTTATGAAAATTAACACCTCTATGCCTGCAGCAACCGCTTCTTCTGCCGCATACTGGATCAACGGCTTATCCACGATCGGCAACATTTCCTTTGGATTAGCTTTTGTTGCGGGCAAAAAACGTGTACCAAGTCCGGCAACTGGAAAAACCGCTTTTTTTATACCTTTCGTAAAAAGATTATTTATCATTCTGTATAGCAGCCACTAAATATTTCGCGACGTTTCAAATAGTATTAGTAAGAATAGAAAGAGCAGATATTAAAAATATAAAACCTTAGTTTTATCAATCTGCGCATGAGTAACCATCAGGGTTCTGGGTCTGCCAATGCCAATGATCGCGCACCATCTCCTGCAAACCATTCTCAGCTTTCCAATTTAGATTTTCAGAACTGAAGGCGGGATCCGCGAAGCACTCAGCAATATCGCCCTGACGGCGATCTACAATATCATATTGTATCTCACGACCCGTAACATTAGAAAAAGCTTTCACCACTTCTAGAACAGAATAGCCATTGCCAGTACCAAGGTTATAAGCCTGGCAGCCATGATTTGAATCGAGTTTGTCCATTGCCTTTAGGTGGCCAGCCGCTAGGTCCATCACATGGATATAATCACGCACGCCGGTACCGTCAGGTGTTGCGTAATCGCCACCAAATATGTTCAGTTTCTCTAATCGGCCAATAGCCACCTGAGCAACATAGGGCATTAGGTTATTAGGAATCCCGTTTGGGTCTTCTCCTAACTGCCCGCTGACATGTGCCCCGACCGGATTAAAGTAACGCAACAGTGACATCTGCCAATCAGAATCAGAAACAACAAGATCTCTCAGTATATTTTCAATCATCAGTTTGGACTGACCATATGGATTGGTTGCGCTAAGCGCAAAATCTTCGCGAATGGGAACAGAGGCCGGATCACCATAAACAGTCGCCGAAGAACTAAATACGATCCGTTTGCAATTGTTAGCAGCCATCACCTCAAATAGATTCAAAGATCCTTCAACATTGTTCTGATAATAAAGCAATGGTTTTGCCACAGACTCACCTACTGCTTTCAATCCGGCAAAGTGAATCACGCAATCGACATCGTATTCAGCAAATACTTGCTTCAATTCAGACTTAACTCGGATATCACCCTTCACAAAAATAGGCCGGTTACCCGTAATCTGTTCAATACGATTAAATACTTCAGGATGGCTGTTGCAAAGATTATCAAACACCACTACCTGATACCCCGCCTCCTGTAACAATACGACTGTATGACTGCCAATATAACCAGCCCCTCCGGTAACCAGAACCACCATCATCCACCTCCTAATTTCTACAGATTATTTTACAGTACCAAGATATATGAGAAAAGCACAAACAATTGATAATAATATCTATACCACAAAACCATTGCGATAAAACGCGAGAAAAGCCAGCATTAATGAAGCATATTTCCAATTCCGCGATTTACCTAGTAAAGCAACAAAGCAAAGGAAGCATCTAAACGACTCGGGCACAGGGCTGTGACCATGATTGAGAATTAAAGAATAGACGACAAAACACCTACTATGAAATAACGCTTGCAATGCAAAAAAATATTCTTATAACACTAAAGGTATCCGAAGCCGCAACCGAAGATTCACTCGAATCCTTCATTAACATGACGTTGCCATACAGCTAGACGAATAATCCCAACAAGTCCCAACGGTTTGTCTTGCTGCGTATTTTCATCACCTTACCTTCTAATATCCAATATCACACTCAATTGTTGAATTGAGTGCCCGAAGCGTATCAGGATAAGAAAATAGAGATGCACACCATGAAAACTATGGAATTAAAGTTTGGATAAAATCATTTGATCGCATGCGCCGTAGTCCGCGAGACAAGCTTCGAGAAAGATTGCATGGAGAGAGAGGCTATTGATGTAGCTACTACATTGATCAAGCAGAGCCAGAATGACGCACTTGCCTATCCTCACTGTATCTGCACGAAATTGTACTGCTGGCGTAAGAAGTGGCCGTATCGTTTTTTGCGAATTCCGGCAATACCACAATCTAACCAAATGAACGGTATTGTCAAAGCTGGGGAAACATTTGTCGGAATGATTAAAGAAAGGAGGAAATAATCAAATATCCACTACCCTTGCAATGAGCAAAAGCGGATATTTTAATTTGTTGCTAACAACATGTAGCGCCAGAAAGTTAGGTTGCGATTTCTAAATTCCGTTAAATTTGATGACAGATACAGGCCTTACGTTAATCCCACCCAGTAAAAACTGGGCGGGAAATTAAACGACTAGTTTCGTATTTCTAGCCTGTCAACATGTCAATAACGAAAAAGTCACTGACGCCAAGGACCGCATCGGGGTCAGCGGGAATTATTTCATCGACTACGAAGATTTCACCGCCATCTCCAAAACCTGCCTCTGCGCCATTGGTGTCATAGTACAGAGTCATGTCACGAGCATCATACACAAAAACCGATTCTGTGGTATCTGCAGGTCCATCACCTTCACCTATCCCTACAAACTCATCTTCCACACTAAACCCATCGCCTTCTTCACTTTGTAAAGCGGTAAAGATTTCTTTACTGAGTATCACGAAATCGGTATTAAGATTAAATGTCGCAATGTTTTGTACTTCTAAGGTGGCAACGAGTCCCTCGCTGGCTGGGCAATCATCATGACCGCCACGCATGTCTGCAGGAGGAGTGCCACGATCTGCATGGTGATGATGGTCGTCATGCATGCTTGCAGGAGGTACGCCCCCATCTTTATGATGATGACCGTCATGCTTGCCGTCGTGTTTGCCGTCTGGTTTACCGTCATGCTTGCCGTCGTGTTTACCGTCGTGCTTGCCATCTGGTTTGCCGTCGTGCTTGCCGTCGTGTTTACCGTCGTGCTTGCCATCTGGTTTACCGTCGTGCTTGCCGTCTGGTTTACCGTCGTACTTTCCGTCTTTACCGTCGTGTTTGCCGTCTGGTTTGCCGTCGTGCTTTCCGTCTTTACCGTCGTGCTTGCCGTCGGGTTTGCCGTCTTTACCGTCGTGCTTTCCGTCTTTACCGTCGTGCTTGCCGTCGGGTTTGCCGTCTTTACCGTCGCGCTTTCCGTCTTTACCGTCTTTTCCTTCGGATTTATAGCCGGGTTCGGGCTTAGGTTCGGGCTTAGGTTCGGGTTTATAGTCGGGTTTTTTTTCTTCGAGTTGGTTAGGGTCAATTGTATCTTTTGTCATTCTTATATCTCCAATAATAAATTCCGAGGATTACTTCATTTATACCAAAAAAAATTATTGCTTTTATTTTACAGATTATCAATAGTATAAATGAGAACTATTTGTACTATTAATTAAAATCATATCATTTCGTTGTTAGAATTTATTTGTAAAATTACATGTTTTAGAATTAATAAAATGGTTATGTAAATTTACATCTGCAGGGCTGTGGTCGTTTAAAATTATTTAGTTCCTAAAGAATTTTAAAATTCAACCGTTAACTACACCATAACCATAAAATAGATACAATCAAATTTCATATACAACGAGACCAATAATTTTTTTAAGTTTTTTTTATTAAATTTTAACCAATTATATTTTGAAAACTGCACTCCTATGATTTATGTAATTGAAAATTGGCATCAACTATCGCATACAATACTTTCAATTATTACGTTAATATGATCGAATGTAAGGTAAACTGATTATTATATACACGAAACAATTAATACCATCGCTTTTTATTAACAAGTAAACAAGTAGTGCGCATCTAATTGTTTCAAATCAGTACAACAACACTACTACGCTTGTAAATGTACGATTACTACTATACTGAGCTGGGCAGTACTTTTGCCACAATTTAATTTAAATGTCAATCAATATATTGCATTATGTGTCAGACAAACAGTGAAGAGGTTATTGTCGTCTGCATTTAGGAATTTGCAAGAACCTGTAGATAATACATTGTTTATTAAAGTATTCTACTTGTCTTGTCGCTTAAATGAGGTAAGCGAAATAGGGAACATGAATGTGAATACGTCACCGACCGCAAGTCGGTGGCTTCAAGCTTCAGGTTACAGCTCAAAGCCCGATTAATTGACCATTCGGCCGATAATTTCTCTATTCACCTCAAAATCATCATCCGGTACTGCCGGTTTCTGACTCTGGATATATTCTTTCCAAACTTCATCCGTGGCATTACCACTCGATACATCCCAATATTCGCTCACTCACAAATCTTGACCCCAGTAACGCTTTCGCAAATGACTATATTCCGATAATAACTTATGCAAACTCTTATCTTTCAGGTACTGCCCTGCCCTTGATACCGATAAGTATATTGGAATACCTGTCAGCTATATGTACATGATCTCTATTCACTGACCCCGCATAGGTCAACAGTATGCGTCCGGCGCATCCATCCATCAATGTACGGGGTAATTCTCCATCTTTGTACTCCATTTCATACCTACACTTTATGAAACTTTGGACTCCATGAAAATCAGCATACATCATTCTTGAGAATGGTGAGTAGTTGGTAATGCTAGGGTTAGAGAATAGGTCTGCTAGTGGTTAGAAGTTCTTAAAAGCTCTATAATGACACGACTTATGAAGCAAAAATATATTCCTTGTGAGGACATCTGCCCGTACGATCGATCTGTGCGATGGGAGATTCACAATAACTACTTTCAGCAGAAAGGTGGAGATGCATGGAAGGGGGATGTTCCTTACTATACGGTCTCAAATGAAGCTGCTGCAATGCAGAATGCTCGGATTGTGTATCGAGCTTTACAGCTCATGGAACAGGAAGGCTCACTAGATCCTGCTGATCAGATCAATGTCCTCGAATTCGCATCAGGCCTTGGCTTTTTTGCCATTAATTTCATACAGGCGCTACGTCAGTTGGATGCAGAAGAATTACGCTACGCTGATCGATTGCATTTTCTCTTTACGGATTACGCTGAGAAGAATCTCGTTGATGCTGCACAGAATCCGACTCTTCAATCATTACGAAATGAAGGCACTCTCGATTTCTACGTTGTTGATGCGATGAATCCACAAACGATGAGGAGGCTTGGTGATACTCAGGAACAGCAAACACCAAAATGTTGCGCAGTGATTGCAAATTACCTTCACTGCGTTCTTCCGTTGAGTGTTATTAAGAAGACAAATGGTCGGTGGTTCGAGAAGTTTGTTCAGGCATCTCTACCCATACCAGAGGGGGTCACTGATACCGAAAGATATCTCAAGGAGATGATTGCGCATCCAACAGATGAGCAGATCATCAATCATCTGAGAGAGAAAGTATTCTGGGGAGAGATTGAAGAAAATTTCTTTCATGATATTCTTCATCGTGATGTGATTCAGGAATTGACGGATTCATTTAGTGCTGCGACCGTAATTTATCCTCATGGATCATTTACTAGTATTGATCAGACACTTCTTCTTATGCCCGATGGGGGTGTAATTATCATATCTGATAAGGGGTATGAGAATGCTGAACGGATGCAGGGTGAATTTGAATGCACACCAAGTGTTCATGGCAATAGCTTTGCGCATTCTTTCAATTTCCCTGTGGCTGAGCTCTATGCTTTGAAACAAGAATGTTGCGCTGTGCGCACCAATAATCCAAATTATTCAATACAAACATTGCTCATAGAAAAAAGAAAAGAGGCTAAGCTCGATACGCTATTCCGTGATATTTATATCACAAAAAATAGTAATGTTGATGCGTCAGATTTTTATCATGCAGGATCTTTATATCGAGATCGAAAGGAATACGACCTTGCCACTCGCTTTTACCAACGAGCACTTCAGATTTGTCCTCATGATGCTCGCACGCTCTACTACCTTGGGCTTATGTATTATCAATTGGATCAGCCAGAGGAAGCGTTAACCACATTTAAGAATGGAAAGAATAATGATTACTTTTCGGAGTATGATTTCGATTTCGAAGAGGGAAGAACTCTCCATGCACTAGGCAAGTATGCCGATGCGCTTGAGGCATATTCCAATGCCAATACACAAGAAGGGCATCATGTTATTCAGAACAATATGGGTCTTTGTTTGAAGTTGCTTGGTGATATTGATGGGGCAGCTGAGCACTTTGAGCGCGCGCTTTCTCTCAATCCGCACTATGAAAGAGCGAAAAAAGAACTTGAGGAGCTACGAGGATAATATGACCGCTCTTCGTAAGAGAGTGTTCTTATGTTTGAAGAAAATATAATACTACTGACACGCCAGTTTAACTGTTGCGGGATAGCGAAGAATACAAACTTTAAATGACAGTATCGTTTTTTGCGAATTCCGGCAATACCACAATCTAACCAAATGAACGGCATTGTCGAAGCTGACGAAACATATACCGGAATGATTAAGGGAAGGAGCAAACAATCAAATATCCACGACCCTCGCAATAAGTAAAAGTGGACTTTTTAATTTGTTGCTAACAACAGGTAGCGCCAGAAAATCACTTTGTGACTTCTATATTTTGTTGAATCTGATAATAGATATTGATCTTCCGTTAGTTTCTCACCCAGTAAAAAATGGATGAGAGATTAAGCGACTAGTTTCGCATTTCTAGCTTAAAATTTAAGCGATAAGGAAAAAGTCATTGACAGTAAGCCCTTCAGTGCTACCGACAATTTCTGCGAATTCGAAGATTGCACCACCATCTTCACCAAAACCATCATCTGCT
>JAJFJI010000282.1 GCA_021774205.1 Nitrosomonas sp. | reverse complement strand
CCAAAGATAAAATGGAAGCAGGCGCAAATCTCGTTCAAATCTATAGCGGCCTGATTTATCATGGCCCTGGTTTGGTGCAGGACATAACCAAGACGATTTGCGCCAACCAATAACACATTGACATTGGAACAACAGTTTGCTTACTGATAAAAATAATCTTATCGACCAAATAGACGCTATTTTGCCGCAAACGCAATGCCAACAATGCGGCTTCACCGGTTGCAAACCCTATGCGACTGCAATTGCGGAAGGGCACGCCGATATCAACCAGTGCCCACCCGGCGATGAAGAAGGTATTTATCAGCTAGCAGAGCTGTTGGGTGTAAAACCAAAACCCCTGAATAAGACGCATGGCATCCCTAAACCGAAAGCAACCGCATTTATCGATGAAAGCTCCTGTATTGGCTGCACTTTCTGCATCCAGGCATGTCCGACAGATGCTATTGTTGGCGCGGCCAAGCAGATGCATACTGTGATCACCACAGCCTGCACTGGTTGTGAACTTTGCATTGCGCCTTGCCCAATGGATTGCATCCGCATGGTATCCGTGCAAAAAGAACATCCGTTAGATCAGCATGCCAAGAAAAAAGCGGCCAATCTTGCGCGTGCACGCTATCAGTTTCGTTTACAAAGACGCGCACGCGAAAAACAGGAACAAGCAAAGAAAATCGCCCAGAAAACAATGAAAAAGAAACAGGCGAATGTTGCAACAGCCGATGATGTTGCGCGCAAAAAAGCAATCATTCAAGCGGCACTAAAACGAGCTGCCGCAGTCCGGGTAAAAGGTGTCACAAAACAATCCATATGACCCCATGAATTCAGCCAAACGTCACGAAATCTTTGCCCGGCTGCAATCAGCCAACCCGCACCCAACCACAGAACTGGAATATAGTACGCCATTTGAATTATTGGTTGCGGTCATACTTTCCGCACAAGCAACTGACAAAGGGGTAAATCTGGCGACCCGAAAATTATTTTCCAAAGCAAACACGCCAGAAAAGATCATCGCATTAGGTGAGGCGGGCTTGCGTGATTTCATTAAAAGTATTGGATTATTCAAAACCAAAGCCAAAAATATTCTGGCCACTTGCCAATTGCTGATTCAAAATCATAGTGGCCAGGTTCCGCGTACCCGTGAACAATTGGAGACACTACCCGGCGTGGGACGCAAAACCGCCAATGTCATATTGAATACCGCATTTGGCGAACCCACGATTGCCGTTGATACCCATATTTTCCGCGTTGCTAATCGTACCGGCATCGCATCGGGAAAAAATGTGCAGGAAGTTGAACAAAAGCTTTTGAAAGTGGTCCCTAAAGAATTTCACCATGATGCCCATCATTGGTTAATTCTTCACGGACGCTATGTTTGCAAAGCAAGGAAGCCTGAATGCCCTACATGTATCATAAATACATTATGTGAATTCAAAGAGAAGGCATTACCCGCATAGCTTCTTTATATCTCCAACTCTAATTCTCCAACTTATGTATCAACCAACCAGAGATCAATCCCGGCAATTACTCTTCGATACCTGGCGTAAATATCGTCAACGGGAAACACTTTCCGGCATGGAAGTTATCGCGCTTGAGGTAATACTGTTGCACCCGGAATACCATGGAATCCTTGAAGATGCAGAACAATATCTGGATAAGGATTACTCCCCCGAGATGGGTGTTACCAATCCCTTTTTACATATGGTTATGCATATTGCGATCAAGGAACAGCTCTCCATTAATCAACCTGTTGGAATCTGTGAGCGGTTTGACAAACTGCTAAAAAATACAGGGGATGAGCATGATGCGGCGCACCAAATGATGGAATGTCTTGCGGAGATGATATGGCAGGCGCAACGCAATCAAACAGCACCGGATGTGTCGAAATATTTTGAATGCCTGGACAGGCAGCAAAGCGCTTAATCAACAAGCGGGATATAACAAACACATCGTTATATCCCAACCTTATGAAAAAAGAAATTCTAGTTCATTTGCCGACGTTTAATCTACTTAAACATCAGCATGTTATCTCTTTGTTGTTAATTTTCCGGATTGGCTTGAAAAGTAGTAAGCCAGATTTTCAATATCTTCATCACTCAAAGCTGCGGCCATACCAGCCATAACAGGATTTTTACGTTCCCCGGATTTATAATCTTTCAGTGCTTTTGCTAAATAAGTTCTATGCTGACCACCAATCAATGGAAAGTTAGGAGCAGTACTGGTATTACCATCCGCACCATGACATGAGGCACAAACCTCTGCTGCTTTACTTTTTCCCGCTTCAATATCTGCTGCAATTACTTGCCCAGAAATCATCAGGGCCACACCGCTTATTGCGGCAATAACATTATTTTTCATAATTTTTCCTTGCGTAACTGACAAAATTAATTACCTGCCGTACCAGCGTAATAGGCAGCAAAATCTTTAATATCTTGCTCGGAAAGTGATTCTGCTAATGCCTTCATGCTGGGGTGACTGCGTTCACCGTTTTTATATTGATTTAGTGCATCAATCAGATACTGTTCGCTCTGTCCGCCAATTTTCGGCACATGGTATACCGTTGGAAATGCAGTACGCCAATCCGGAATTCCATGACAACCAAGGCACATAGAATTCTTCTCTTTCGCCGCCGCCGCATCACCTTCTGCCTGAGCTGCGCCGGAAAAAACCAAGAACATACTCGTGGCAAGTAATAAATTCATCATTATTTTTTGTTTCATTGTTAGCCTCCTCCTCTCAAAAGTAGAGACTTTAAACGATGCGACTGCTCAGGTCAATGGGCAATCGCAGGGTGTATCTCCATGTTGTTTATAGGGAAATTGTTCTCAACTATGAATTCCTTCCAGATGACATTTCGCTTCCAGCTCATCCCATCTGTCAAAACACGCCTTCAACTCTCTTTCAATGGCTGAAAAACGTGCTTGCAGCGCTTTAGCCTCTTCCGGAAAATCACGATAAATAGTCGTATCGCTCAGTCGCA
Source organism: Nitrosomonas sp. (assembly GCA_021774205.1). GTDB lineage: Bacteria > Pseudomonadota > Gammaproteobacteria > Burkholderiales > Nitrosomonadaceae > Nitrosomonas. The sequence goes on along the minus strand of JAJFJI010000282.1, from coordinate 1,492 downwards.
AAGTAATATTCGCTTGCTCAGTTTCCAGCACTTCTATCTTTGTTGGCAACGCTTCAAGTTCACGCGTTTCATGATAACCCAGTTTGATGCGGGATGCCAGTTTCGATGGTTTTACCGAAGTGGCCGTGGTTTTTGCTGTGTTTACTTTTTTTTGCGCAGCCGTTTCGACAGTACGTCTTGAACGTATCCAGTCTTCATAACCACCAACATATTCTTGCAGGATGCCGTTACCCTCGAAAGCAATGACTTGCGTGACCACATTATCAAGAAACTCACGATCATGGCTCACTAAAAACAACGTACCAGAATAATCCCGTAACAACGTTTCCAGTAATTCAAGCGTCTCAATATCGAGATCATTGGTCGGTTCGTCCAGCACCAACACGTTAGCTGGGCGGGTAAACAATCGAGCCAGCAACAAACGGTTCCGCTCACCACCGGAAAGCGATTTTACTGGAGACCGCGCGCGTTCCGGCGCAAACAGAAAATCTTCAAGGTAACTGATAACATGCTTTCTGGCGCCATTGATTTCTATAAATTCTGAGCCCTGGCTGATTGTCTCGGTTAACGTCATTTCATCATTTAATTGCTCACGCATTTGATCAAAATAAGCAACCGAAAGTTTAGTACCCTGCCGCACATTACCCGTGTCTGGTTGCAATTTACCCAAGATCAGTTTAAGCAACGTTGTTTTTCCCACGCCATTGGGTCCCAGCAATCCAATCCGGTCTCCACGCAAAATGCGGCAGGAGAAATCTTTCACCACACTATTGTCACCAAAACTTTTATTGATATGTTCAAGCTCGGCGACTAATTTACCAGATCGTTCTCCAGCATCAACATTGAGGTTTGCCTTGCCGACACGTTCGCGCCGTGCGGCGCGTTCCAGACGCAGGGCCTCTAGCTGCCTCACCCGGCCTTCATTACGTGTGCGCCGCGCCTGTATTCCTTTACGTATCCAGATTTCTTCCTGCGCCAACACCTTATCAAACTTCTGATTATGAACCGCTTCAATTTCAAGCATTTCCGCCTTTTTAAGCTGATAATCCGCAAAATTACCCGAAAAAGTTTGTAGATTGCCACGATCCAACTCAACAATTCGCGTTGCCACGTTGTCCAAAAACCGCCGATCATGGGTAATCAGCAGCACGCTGCCAGAAAAATTTTTGAGTAAATCTTCTAACCACTCAATCGACGAGAAATCCAGATGATTGGTTGGCTCATCCAGCAATAGAACATTCGGTGATATCACCAATGCACGTGCCAGGGCCACACGTTTTTTTAATCCGCCGGAAAGATGGCCAATTAATGTATCAGCAGGCAAGTTTAGCTTATCAATCACCGTTTCGACTTTGGCCTGGATATTCCAACCATCCTGCGCCTCCAGCACACTCTGCAAATCCTGTAAACGCACGAGCAATGCTTCAGTATCTACACTACCTTCACTTAATTCATGAGATACCGCATGATAGTCAAGCAATAGCTGGCTAAG
>JAJFJI010000281.1 GCA_021774205.1 Nitrosomonas sp. | reverse complement strand
TGCTTCAAGCTCGCGTCTTCGTCCGGCCACCTTGTTCGGCAGAAAACCGTAAAATAAGAAATGCGGATTGGTTATTCCGGCTACCGACAATGCACAAATTGCCGCGTTAGCGCCGGGAATTGGAATGACTTGATAACCATGTTTACGCACCTGGTTAACCAATATCGCGCCGGGATCTGAAATACCTGGCGTACCGGCATCGGTAACCATTGCAACCGTTTTCTTGGCCGCAAGTAATGCAATGATTTTTTCAGTGACAACCGCCTCATTATGCTGATGTAAAGTGATTATCTTCGTAGCTATCGAATGCGACGCCAACAAATACTTGGCGGCATGAACATGCTCAGCGGCAACCACATCAACCGATGCAAGCACATCCAACGCACGCAAACTGATATCACGTAAATTTCCTATTGGCGTAGCAACCACATATAATGAACTTTTTACAAGCATATTTCTTTCTATGCAACGTTTCTTTTCGATTTCTCTAGTACTAATCGTCGTACTATACGGCAGCCCGCAGGCATTTTCTACTCATCCCGAGAATTATTACATGGGTGATCCCATGCCTGGCATATCGCCAGTACCACATATCGCGTTGTTATTGCCATTACATTCTCCTTCATTTGGACAAGCGGCTGAAGTGGTACGTCAAGGTTTTGTAACGGCAACCATGCGCGAGGAAGCACTCCCCCTGACGATTAGGATTTACGCAACGACGGATGATCCATTGGATATTCTTGTAAGTTACCGGGAAGCCTTATATGCTGGCGCCATAATGGTAGTGGGCCCCCTGACTCGAGACGGCGTATCCGCACTGGCTTCTAGTCGTTTTGTAACCGTCCCCACACTGACGTTGAATGCCGCTGACAATGATGACTATATGCCGCCGAATCTGTACTTGTTTGGGCTGCAAATGGAAAATGAAGCAAGCCAGGTCGCAGAATTGGCTGCAAAAGAAAACCGACGCCATGCTATTATCATCAATTCCAAGAGCCCTTTATCAACAAGGCTAAAGGTAGCTTTTGCCGAAGAATGGCGACAAAATAATGCTTACGCCACATCTGAGTCATTACTGTTTGATAAAGACCAGACTTCTTTGGAATCATTACGTAAATACACGGCAGGCGAAGATACCATCGTTTTTCTTGCGCTGGGTGCAAAAGAATCCCGTTTGATACGTTCTTACCTAAATCCCGCTACCCCCATTTACGCGACGTCACAGATTTTTATTAGTAACAAAGATACATTATTTAACCATGATTTAAATAATACAAAATTTATGGATATGCCATGGTTATTGCAACCTGATCACCCGGCTGTCATGGCATATAAACACTTGGACGCAGCCAAGAGCCAAGACCAAGAACGTCTTTATGCGCTTGGAATTGATGCTTTTCGTTTAATGGCAATGATGATGCGCGCTCACTCGGTTTATGAAATATCGCTGGATGGCGTAACCGGTTCTATCCATTTTGTTCCGCCAAATCAGTTTGTTCGTGAACCGATTCCCGCCAAATTTGACGAAGGCAAAGCTGTGCCAATGAATACAGACACACAACAAGATTTTTCTATCAGTGAAAGGTAGTGATGCCGAGCAATTAGCTGCTTCCTATTTACAACGCCATCAGCTTGTTCTAATCGAACAAAACTATCGCTGTCGCTTTGGCGAGATTGACCTAATTATGTGTGATGACGCAACACTGGTATTTGTCGAAGTGCGAATGCGTACCAGTGATGGTTTTGGTAGCGCAGCAGCCAGCATAACACCTGCCAAACAAAAAAAACTGCTACGTACTGCACGGCATTATATCGCCGGAACAAATGCCGAACCAGCTTGCCGTTTTGATGTCGTGCTACTGTCCGGGACTAATGGCCGCAACCTAGAATGGATCAAAAATGCGTTTGGTGAGTAACAAAATGAAAGTACTCCGTCATGCTAATATTGATAAGCTCAGCGATTCGAGAAGTCATTGACCGTTAGGCACGCCTTGTCTTGAATCATCTGGGCAACTCTGAGCCCATCAATACTAACTTGACGGAGTACTAGCTCACAAATTAATACTTCGCCCGCCATCCACTGCAATGATCTGTCCTGTAATATACGGCGCATCAGCAATCAGAAAACGTACTGTCTTCGCAATATCTTCCGGCTCGCCTATCCGCTTGAGTAGCGTCCTACTAATTATATGCTGACGCGCTGCTTCATCTCTCCATTCACCATTTTCCGGCCACAGGATTGGGCCGGGCGAGACACCATTGACACGAATTTCCGGTGCCAGCTCCAACGCTAACGACCTAGTAAGTGACACTAACCCACCTTTTGCACAATTGTATATGACGTAGTTCTTCAACGGCCTATCAGCATGAATATCAACAATATTGACGATACAGCCTTGTTGTTGCTTCAAGTAAGGCGCTGCCGCCTGTGACAAAAACAACGGCGCCATTAGATTACTGCCTATAAGATCATCCCATGCTTCTACCGAGCACCCACCCAACGGCGTAGGAAAAAAACTTGACGCATTATTTATCACCACATCCAGTCTGCCAAACCGCTCTGCTACTTTATCAATAAAATCAGGTAGCAGGTTAATCTCCAGCAAATCAGCTTGTGCCAATATCACTGAATCAGGGCGTTCTTGATTAAGGTCACTTTGCAATTTCTGCGCTTCTTTTAAAGAAGATCGATAATGCACAACCAAATTCGCACCCTGTGCATGCAATTTCTTGCAAATAGCCGCGCCCACTCGCTTGGCACCACCAGTAATCAGTATCGCTTTTCCTTGCACAGGCATCTCCTTCAATGTACTGTTAAACTGTAACTATTTAGCATACTACGGTTTGACGCCATCACTGTGTCAAACATCATTATCATTTTTTTTACCAGAAACAGAAATTTACCACAAAGAGCACCAATACTCATGCCACCCTCTCAAACATTACCCAAGCCGAGTAATTCGGCACTTCAGCACAGCCAAGCGGTAATAAAAATAATCCAGAACGAAATAAAAACCACGGGCGGCTGGATTTCTTTTGCAAATTATATGCAACTAGCACTCTATGCGCCTAGCCTGGGTTATTACAGCAGCGGCTCGAGAAAGCTTGGTAGTGCCGGTGATTTTGTGACTGCACCAGAAATTTCTTCGTTATTTGGCCACACCCTGGCACGGCAAGCAATACAGGTACTAAAACAAACCGAACAAGCCGATATTCTGGAATTTGGCGCAGGATCTGGGAAGTTGGCGCTTGATTTGCTGCTTGAGCTGGAAAAATTGGAATACCTGCCAAGAAATTATTTTATTCTTGAAGTCAGCGCAGAATTACGCCAGCGGCAACAGGCTTTATTTAAAAACAACGCGCCCCATCTCATCCCGTTATTGCATTGGCTGGATCAATTGCCAACCAAATTTAATGGGCTAATGCTTGCTAATGAAGTGCTCGATGCTATGCCGGTACATCTGGTAGTATGGCTTGACAATCAGCTTTTTGAACGTGGTGTAACTTACAACAACGAAGCATTTATTTGGAAAGAGCGCCCCCTCCGCGATGGCGCCCTATTCGAAGCTGCCACCAAGCTGAGTGCTCAGATTAATGTGAACAGCGATCAAAACAATCGCTACATTAGCGAAATAAACCTTGCCATCCCCAGTTTCATCTCCAGCATCGCAAACATCTTGCAGCACGGACTAATCTTGTTAATCGACTATGGTTTCGGTTCCAAGGAATATTATCACCCGCAAAGAAACCAAGGTACACTGATGTGCCATTATCGTCATCACGCCCATGACGATCCATTTTACCTGCCTGGCTTGCAGGATATAACCAGCCACGTCGATTTCAGCGCTGCAATGGAAGCAGCGGCAAATACAGACCTTGAATTAATGGGTTATACCACACAGGCCCATTTTCTTATTAACTGCGGCATTACCGAAATTCTAGCCGAAACACCAGCCAACCATACGGGAGAATACTTACCACTATCAAAT
>JAJFJI010000029.1 GCA_021774205.1 Nitrosomonas sp. | reverse complement strand
GTGTTTGTTACGCGTCTTCCTTAACTCTTTCAAGATATTCGCCATTATCGGTATTAATTCTGATTTTTTCACCTTCCAATACGAATGACGGAACCATAACAACCAGGCCTGTTTCCATGGTTGCGGGTTTATAGGAACTGGTGGCGGTTGCGCCTTTGAGGTTGGGTTCTGTTTCGGTAATTGTTAATACAACGCCGGGGGGAAGCTGAATACCGATTGGACGTTCGTTGTGGAAATTAACTTGCACATTGATATTGGGCATCAAATAAGCGGACTGGCTTTCAAGAAAATCCTGCGGCAAACTTAATTGTTCGTAATTTTCCTGATCCATGAATATATAATCATCCCCTTCCTGATAAAGAAAGGTCATGTCGCGAGACTCGACAAATGCACGTTCTATTTTATCATCCGTACGGATTCGTTGGTTATTTTTGGTGCCGGATTCAACATCCTTCATTTCAACTTGCATGAAAGCGCCACCACGGCCGCCGACATGAACATGGTGACATTTAAGGACACGCCAAACACGTTTTTCCCATTCGATTAAATTGCCAACGCGAATTTCAGTTGCAAGAATTTTTGCCATTTTCTTTGTTCAGTTGAAATAAAAAAACTATTTTACTACAAAAGGAGATTATGCCATGCCATCCATGCAATCAATAGATTGCCGCCAGTGCCAACGATTAGCCGAATTCCTAGATGGCATAAAGAACCGTTATCCTGGTTACCATGCTGCACCCGTTTCCGCGTTTGGCGATACGACGCCAAAGCTTCTTATCATCGGATTGGCCCCTGGCATGCATGGCGCAAATCGTACTGGAAGACCTTTCACAGGGGATTTTGCCGGTATCTTGTTATACCAGACACTTCATAAATTTGGTTTTGCAAATCATAACGAATCTGTTGCGGCAGATGATGGTTTGCAGCTTTCTGATTGCCGAATTACTAATGCGGTAAAGTGCTTGCCACCTGAAAATAAGCCAGCGCCCAGTGAAATTCGCCAATGTAATACTTATCTTGCCAATGAAATTGTAGATTTTATGGCAGGTGGGGGCTTGGCGGTGTTAGCGTTGGGGGTAGTCGCTCACCAAGCCGGATTAATGGCATTGGGGCTTAAAGCTAAAAGCTTTAAATTTGGCCACGGTGCTGTTCATGCATTGCCCAATGGGCTGATACTTTATGACAGCTACCACTGTAGTCGCTACAATACGCAAACCAAACGTTTGACGACAGAAATGTTTGAACAGGTATTTGAGAAAGTTTGTGCTGATTTGACAAGAACTTAATAAACTGGAGATTATTATGCCTTATGTAAATATTCGTATTGCTGGTTCACTTGATCGCGAGCAAAAGACAAAAATTGCTGAGGAAATCACTGATACATTGGAACGGATTGCACAAAAGCCAAAATCATATACCTATATATCATTTGACGAAATCCCACATGAGAATTGGGCCATCGGCGGTAATTTGTTAGGCAAAAAGGACGAATAAATTTGAAGGAAAGCGCTTTTGACGCCAGGAATTTTTGTACCAATCTGCCTTCACAACCGGGTGTTTACCGCATGCTAAATGCGGCAGGTGAGGTTATCTACGTTGGCAAGGCGGTAGATCTCAAAAAACGTGTTTCCTCATATTTCCAGAAAACAAGCCTTGCGCCGCGTATACAGTTAATGGTTTCTCATGTTGCCGGGATTGAAACGACAGTTACGCGTTCAGAAGCTGAAGCGTTATTACTTGAAAACAATATAATCAAGCGCTTAAGTCCTAGATATAACATTTTATTCCGGGATGATAAGTCTTACCCCTATATTATTCTGAGTGGGCACCAGTTTTCGCGTCTTGGGTTTTATCGGGGTATATTGGGCAAAGAGCACCACTACTTTGGACCGTTTCCGAATGCAGGAATTGTGCGAGAAAGCATTCAATTGCTGCAAAAAGTTTTTCGCTTGCGCACATGTGAAGATAGTGTTTATAAAAATCGCACCAGACCCTGTCTACTCTATCAGATCAAACGGTGCAGTGGGCCTTGTGTGAATATGATTAGCCATCCAGCCTATCGTGAAGATGTCGCAAATGCCCGTTTATTTTTGCAAGGAAAGCAGACAGAAGTCATCGAAACGATCGCGGAAAAGATGCGGTCTGCAGCAGATCAAATGGAATATGAACAAGCTGCATTGTTTCGTGACCAAATTCAAGCATTGCGAAAAATCAGGGAGAAACAATTTGTTGATAGCGGTAGAGCGTTAGATGCTGATGTCATTGCCTGTGCAGTTGATACAGATGGTAGCGGAAGTATCTGTGTTAACCTTGCCATGGTTAGGGGAGGGCGGCATTTGGGAGATAAAAGTTTTTTTCCAAGAAATGCAGATGGTTATGATTCTAAAACGGTAGTGGAAGCTTTTCTTGCTCAGCATTATATTAATCGTGGCGTGCCGCATCTTGTTATTGTCGGAGAAAAAATCCATAAAGAGCTTTTACAGACCTTATTAACTGAGCAATCAGGACATAAAGTCGTTATTAATCTGAGGCCTGTGGGAGAGCGGCGAGTATGGCTAGAGATGGCGAACAATAATGCGCAACTCGCCCTAAAACAAATGTTGAATCGGCAAGCGAATCAGGAAGAACGTTTGCAGGCTTTGCAGCAAGCGTTGAATCTACCGGATATTTCACGTGTTGAGTGTTTTGATGTCAGTCATACACAGGGAGAAGCCACGGTCGCGTCCTGTGTTGTTTATGACAATTTCGCAATGCGTAATAATGAATATCGGCGTTATAACATCAAGGGCATTACGCCAGGTGATGATTATGCAGCAATGCGCGATGTCTTATACCGGCGTTATCAAAAAGTAGCTGAAGGTGAAAGTCAACTGCCCGATCTTATTTTAATTGACGGTGGTAAAGGGCAGGTAAGTGCAGCTCAGAAGATATTGATAGAACTGGGCATCAATGATGCAAAATTAATGGGTGTCGCGAAGGGAGTGGCACGCAAGCCTGGCCTGGAACAATTGATTTTCCCTGCCACAAAAATACCGTTACAATTGCCGAGTAATCATGCTGCTTTACACCTCATCCAGCAAATCAGAGATGAGGCCCACCGCTTTGCGATTCAGGGACATCGTAACCGTCGGGGAAAAACGCGAACCAGTTCAAGATTGGAAGAAATCGGCGGTATTGGTGCCAAGCGGCGGCAAGATTTGTTGTCGCGCTTTGGTGGGCTGAAAGGCGTATTAACCGCCAGTATTCAGGAACTACATCAAACAGAAGGCATTAGTCGCACAATGGCGGAAAAGATATACAGGGAATTACATTAAGGGTATGAAAATAAATAACGCATCGTTTTTGCATCAAGGCTTCAGGCTATCTTTGGCCGATCCTTAATCACAGAATCATCAGTGTAGTCTTGGCTACAACTGCGGTTTTGTTCAATCGGATCGATCAAATTTAAGCTAAATCCGAGCGCGAATTTCAGCGACTTATTTATTTCCAGATCCAAAGCCAAATTTTCATTTAAGATAATAGGCTGTAAAATTTTCTTTTTTTTAAACTTAACAATTCTTTTTCTTTAGTATTGTCAATAAGTAGCTTATAACTAATCTTAACTGGCCAACGCTTCAACAGTTGATTGCTTGTTTAACAGTTAAAAAATAGCATGGAATCCTATGCCATATAATCTTCCTAATTTACTCACCTGGCTACGAATACTTGCGATTCCATTATTTGTGGGGATTTTTTATTTGCCGCCAACCTTGTTGTCTTATGAGAACCAGAATCTGGTTGCTACAATTATTTTCGCTGGCGCAGCGATTACTGACTGGTTGGATGGGTATCTCGCTCGGGTGTTGAACCAGACTTCCGCTTTTGGCGCATTTCTAGATCCAGTTGCTGACAAACTCATGGTAACGGCGGCATTAATTGTTTTGGTGTACTTGGAGAGATTAGATGCGCCAATTGCCTTGGTTATTATCGGTCGTGAAGTTACCGTGTCGGCGCTGCGGGAATGGATGGCGCAAATTGGCAAGTCAAAAAACGTCGCCGTTTCCTTCCTAGGAAAAATTAAAACCACATCCCAAATGATTGCTATTCCATTATTGCTATACCATGACAATATTGGAGAGAATTTTAACGCACATGTGGTTGGGACATGGCTAATATACCTGGCTGCTGTCTTGACATTATGGTCTATGGTATTTTATCTAAAAGCAGCGATGCCGCATGCGCTTAAACGTGGATAACGTGCAATGGTTGAATGTATCATAAGGCAGCAATTCTCATTATGACAAATCTGTACAGATTGCTGAACCAAAAGCTTGCTGTTTCTGTATTTCAAGATGGGATATCATAAACCAGGTAGCGTTATTGGCATATCCCTTTTGGCCGCAAAGAAAGACGGGTTTGACTTTTAATCTGCTGGTCGAGAGTTCGAATCTCTCACGGCCTGCGAAATAAAACAGTGACTTACGGAAACGTAGGTTACTGCCCTGCAGAATGAGTAGCCCTATAGTAGTTGATAAACAAACGCCTGCTGGGTTTATCCTGCTACATCTCTCTGAATTTATTGTTTATTTCAGTATTGTGTGCAAAAATTTCACTCTTGCACAATATACGAGAACAGACTAGTTATAAGCCAGACTTTTAAATTTACGCGAGGCAAACAGATTTAGTTTTTATGGTTCTGAGTTAGAAGCAAGCTGAATATTAATTCGTGACCAGTAGGTCCGCAGTTCTATTCTGCACAACAGTACCAATAATACAATAAGTTACATTAACTTAAAAGGCTCGACTTTTTCTATGTAGGCACTATGTAAACGATAGGCTAAATAGATTCCAATCACAAATATAATTTTTTCTCTTGCCGAATAGATTCATAGGAGACGGTAATCCCACACTTAAAAAGAAGGTCTTCCACGTAGCGAAAACTCAAAGAGAAACGAGGATATAGCCAGACCGCGTGACTAATAATGGCCGAATGAAATTGGTATCCATGTATAACTGCTTGGTATCTTTCACACACTATTGTGTGACCGATTTAACGAGAAATTGACAATGCCCTGGTAACTGTTGAATCGTTATTTAAAAAAAGATTACAAAATACCTATTGCTCGTCGTAGCCGTAATATGGCTAAATCGCGGTCAAAACGAGCATTATTGTAATTGTCGTGAGTAACAGTGCGTAAATCCTCGGCTCTCAGAACATCGGTTTGAGTTGAAAAGCCTTGTTGATACCGACGGGTTGTAACTTTCATGTTTTCTTCTGCTTGTTCTATAGCTACCTCAGCAACCTTAATTCGATTCCGAGTTTCCTCAATATCCATCCAGGATCGACGTACCTGCATATCAATCTGACTACGCATGTCATTAAATTCATCTTTTAATGCTAGCGCTTGGCGGATAACGGCATTGCTTTTATGACGCGTAGTACCGTCAAATAATCTCCATTCCATGTTAACGCTGGCTAACCACATGCCTGGGTTCACCTGAAAACGGTTTTCTTGGTATCGGAAGCCACCATCGAATGAAATCTGTGGGAGTATTTCTGCTTTAACACTTTTTGCCTGCTGTTCTAGCGATTCAATTTGCCGGGAAAGCATGGCTAATTCTGGTCTATTTATTCCTGCTTGCCCACTCAACTCAGTCAATTTCCCCCCAGGAATAGCTGGAAATAAAGAGATAAGCTCAACCTTTGTTGAAAGGGGTCGGTCTAGTAATTGATTATATAGTGACTGGAATGCATCCAGATTATTTAACGCTTGAACGACACGTTGTTTGGCATTAGCTAATTCGACATTAGAAGAGAGTAGATCATTGCGCGCAACTATCTTTTGTGTGTAAAGATTGTTAACATCTTGATTATGTGCTGTTAGACTATCTACATGACTTTGTGCAACCTGTACAGAGCTCTCAGCACGCAATACGGCGATATAGGCATCTGCCACACGCATTTTGATATCCAATACCGTTGCCAATTCATTATTTTGCGTTGCTTGTAATGACGCTTCTGCAGCATTGATGTTACGACTGATTCTACCACTAGTAAAAACTGGCAATGAAAGTATGGCTTGAGCATTTGCTCTTCCGCGCTGGGCGATGTTCAAGTCAAGATCTGGTCCTTGTCCATTTATTTGCGTACGTATTATTGATAATTTATTATTTTGACTATATCCGCCGCCAATATTTAACTCAGGAAGTCGTTGTCCTTGAGCGGAATATAATTGATGT
>JAJFJI010000280.1 GCA_021774205.1 Nitrosomonas sp. | reverse complement strand
CTTGATTATGATGAGGTTGCGCGATTAGCAACTGAGCACAAGCCAAAAATGATTGTTGCAGGGGCTTCTTCATATGCGCGGGTAATCGACTGGAAGCGTTTTCGCAAGATCGCCGATTCAGTGGGTGCTTATTTGTTCGTTGACATGGCGCATTATGCTGGATTGGTGGCGGCGGGTTTTTATCCAAATCCAGTCGGTATTGCTGATTTTGTTACTAGCACAACCCATAAAACGTTACGTGGACCGCGCGGCGGCATTATTATGGCTAAACCGGAATATGAAAAGGCACTCAATTCTGCAATTTTTCCACAAACACAAGGGGGACCGTTGATGCACGTAATCGCTGCCAAGGCGGTTGCTTTTAAGGAAGCTGCCAGCAAAGAATTCAGAAATTATCAGGAGCAGGTCATTGAAAATGCCCGGGTAATGGCAAAAGTGCTGAAAAAAAGGGGTTTGAGAATTGTGTCCGGCCATACGGACTGCCACATGTTTTTAGTTGATCTTCGTGCGATGAATCTTACCGGTAAGCAGGCCGAGGAATCATTGGAGTTAGCGCATATTACGGTTAACAAGAATGCCATTCCTAATGATCCGCAAAAACCATTTGTTACCAGTGGCATACGTATTGGCTCCCCAGCAATAACGACACGGGGCTTCAAGGAGATAGAGTCAGAGAACTTAGCTGATTTGATAGCAGATGTTCTGGAATCGCCTACGGATTCCGCGGTATTATCACGCGTAGCGGAAGAAGCAAAGTCGTTATGCGCGAAGTTCCCTGTTTATGGTGACTGATTTGGTGTCTTTACACGTTTTGTTGCATAGAACATTATGAAATGCCCCTTTTGTAATGTTGATGATACTAGTGTCATTGAAACCCGCGTTAGTGAAGAAGGCGACAAGGTTCGCCGTCGTCGCCGTTGCCTTAATTGTGGCAAACGTTTTACGACCTATGAAACGGTAGAGCTGCGTTTGCCACAAGTGGTTAAACAGGATGGGAATCGCGCCGAATTTGATCGCGAAAAACTGCGGACAGGTTTTATGCGCGCATTACATAAACGACCGGTTCCTGCTGAAAATGTTGATGCGGCAATCGACAGTATCGTGCAAAAGGTTTTGAGTCTGGGTGAACGTGAAGTGCCTTCCCGTCTTATTGGTGAGATGGTGATGAAAGCGCTTTATAAGCTTGATAAGGTGGCTTATATTCGTTTTGCTTCCGTTTATAAGAGTTTTCAGGATGTCGATGATTTTCGTGATGCGATCAAGGAAGTACAGAAGCCGCAGCAAAAAAAAACAACGCAAGCTCCATGAATTATTCTGTGTAATTCATAAATAATACCGGTCCACTGTTTCATTAGTACCCCATCTGTATCCGTAAATATCAAGTTGACGGCGTACTAATCACCATCCTAAGGTGTTTAGTTATCAGTCGTTCGTAACAGGATACGAGACATATTTCAATACATCTCGTAAAGATCAATAGCTGGATTAAGACGGATTATATAAGAAACATCGTTAATGTTTTCTTCAGCAGATCATGCTTATATGGCTCAGGCACTGCGGCTTGCCGAACGGGGGATGTTTAGCGCAACCCCCAATCCTCGAGTTGGCTGCGTGGTTGTACAAGCGGGACGCATCGTTGGAAGCGGTTGGCATGAACGTGCGGGACAGCCGCATGCAGAAATTAATGCACTCAAAGTTGCAGGGTTAGCGGCGCGCGGCGCAACTGTTTATGTGACGCTAGAACCATGCAGTCACTACGGGCTTACGCCGCCTTGTGTTGAAGCACTAAAGCATGCCGGTATTGCCAAGGTTGTTATGGCAATAGAAGATCCGAATCCTTTGGTGTCTGGCAAGGGGTGTGCATTGCTAAGACAGTCGGGAATTGACGTGCAAAGTGGCTTGCTTGGAACAGAAGCGCGGGCACTCAATATTGGCTTCGTTAACAGGATGTTAAATAACCGGCCTTGGATACGTTCAAAGGTTGCAGCAAGTCTTGATGGAAAAATAGCCCTTAAAAATGGCCTCAGTCAATGGATTACCGGTAAAGCTGCACGGCAGGATGGGCATCGTTGGCGTGCCCGTTCTTGTGCAATTCTAACAGGAATTGGGACGGTTAAAGCGGATGATCCCCAGCTCTCAGTACGCGAAATTAACACATCCAGGCAACCATTGAAGGTTGTGGTAGATCGCCACCTGGAGACACCGGTTGATGCTAAGTTGCTATTTGGTGAAAACGTATTGATTTTTACTACGGATGCAAATACAAAGAAAGCCGATATATTGCGTAAAAAAGGGGCGCAAGTAATCGGCATTCCGGATGGGCATGATAAAGTCGATCTCGTGAAGATGATGCATAAACTCGCAGATTTAGGAATTAATGAGCTATTGGTCGAAGCAGGTAATAAATTGAATGGCGCGCTTGTGAAGGCGGATTTGATAGATGAACTGGTCATTTTTCTTGCGCCGCATTTGCTAGGTGATAGAGCGTTGGGACTTATTGATTTGCCAGAATTAACCAGCCTAGATCAAAAGTCTTCACTTGAAATTCAGGATCTACGAATGATTGGGAAAGACATTCGAATTATTGCCAAATTTTCACGTAACTATTCAGCTTGCCCCTAAAATCCGTCATTTTGGCGTTACAGCTGATAAATTTTAGGGATTAGCTGAACAGTTAATTCACAATATTAATGCGGCTTCTTGGCAAGTTTACGTTGTAGTGTGCGTCGGTGCATATTTAGTATTCTTGCGGTAACGGAAACATTATTGTTATTCTCGGCTAGTATTCGGTGAATATATTCCCATTCTAGTCGGCCCACTGACAAAGGGTTTGTGCTGATTTGTACGTCAGAGTCTCCGGTGGTGCGTTCGAATGCTTTCATGATTTCATCGGCATCAACGGGTTTGGCCAGGTAATGGGTTGCGCCAAGTTTGATTGCTTCTACGGCCGTGGCAATGCTCGCGTAGCCAGTCAACATGACAACCCGGGTCCCGGGGTCAATTGTTGTTAATTTTTCAACCAACATCAGTCCTGACTCATTGGATAATTTTAAGTCAATAATTGCAAATTCGGGTGCCGTAGATTCGGCATTTTTCAGGGCATCATCAATGGTATGTGTGCAACTAACGTTAAAGCCTCGCTTTGTCATTGCTTTCGCAAGAATATCGCAAAAAGTTGTGTCATCGTCGACAATTAATAAACTTGGGTGTTCACAGGGTTCGTTTAAAAATGGTTCGGTCATGGTGATGCTTTTATTAATGGTAATGTGATATGTGTACAGGCGCCGCCTTGTTCGTGGTTAAATAGTTGGACACTGCCGCCGAAACGTTCGATATTAGCATTTGCTAAAAAAAGTCCAATACCGAATCCTTGTCCTGGGGCTTTTTTGGTAAAAAATGCTTCGCCTGCGCGTTGCGCAACTTCATCAGTTAAACCTTCGCCGTCATCAATAATTTCCAGATGCAGTGCCTGATTATCCCAACTGCTTTTTATATCAACGTGTTTTGAAGATGCGTCGGCAGCATTGTTCAGTAGATTTAGAATAGACTGGCTTAATATCTCAGTATTCAGCGTTTGTGGCGCTGGTTTTGCGCCATTGCATTGATATGAAAAATTGGCTGAAGGGCGAATCAGTTGCCATTTATTCAGAACCTGCTGTATAAATTGATCGACGGGTTGTCCACTGCCATCTTCAGATCTTGCTTGTCCCGCGTTAGCCAGCAACTGTGTCAGCATCTGCTTGCAATGTGTTATTTGATCACGCAAAATATGGATGTTGTCTTGGAATTCGCGGTCATCGGTATGTTCCTGCTGTAGTTCTCCCGTAATAACGGCCATGGTTGATAATGGGGTGCCCAGTTCATGCGCTGCCCCGGCTGCCAAGGTACCGAGCGCGATGATTTGTTCATTACGTAGAGCTTGTTCACGGACTTGCGCAAGATCTTTGTCGCGGTCGCGAATCGAAATGCTCATCTTAACCACAAACCAGGCGATGATCACGGTGCTGAGTACAAATGCCAGCCACATGCCAATAACATGCAAATTGAATTCCGCTAGATGCCGATCATGATCATGCGGTAGCGGGACATAATTATATAGCAACAGTGAATAACAGCCTACTGTAATGGCTGCCATTACCCAGGTGTAAATCCATGGCAGTGCAGCGGCAGCGATTGTTAATGGCAAAAGGTACAGAGAAACAAATGGGTTGGTTGATCCCCCGCTAAAATATAGCAACGCGCTTAGCCCAAATACGTCAATCAACAATTGAGCAAAGAATTCAATATTTGAAACTGGCCAGTTACGGCGCAGACGTAGACAAGTTAGGAAATTCAATGTGATAAGGACGGCGACCCCTAATATTAATTTCTGCCATGGTAAAACGATATCAATAGTCCAATATACCAGCGTAAGCGCCAGGCAGAGCGCAATAATCGCAATATTCCTAAGTAGAAATAAGCGTTGTAAATTCCTTTTGAGTGGTGACTGACTGAGATCGCTGAACATGTTGTTTATTTGTCCTCGATTTATCTTTTAATAAACGTTAGCCTAAATTAACTATTTTGGCCATGTGACAAATTGTCGCGCCTAATCTCTATTTGCTATCAGATTTATCATGACGAAAAATATTGCTGAGACTAGCTGGTTAGATACTGTTTTATTGGTGCTGCTTGCGATTTTAGTTGGTGTCGTAGCGGCTTATGCGTCACTTGGATTTTTGGTGGCAATAGGGTGGTCGCATGGTTTACTTGTGGGTGAAACAGGCACTTCACTTTATACCCATCTAACAGGACTTTCTCCTTTTTATCTGTTCATCATACCAGTTATCGGGGCGGTTATCGTCAGTATCATTACTGGTTATGGTGTGCCCACTCCCCGCAACCATGGCCCCGCTGATGTGATTTATGCTGCGAGACAGGGCAATGGCAATATGTCTATTAAGGCTGGATTAACCAATGCAGTTGCTAGTATAGTCTCCATTGGAAGTGGCGCATCTGTAGGGCGATATGGCCCCGTTGTTCATCTAGGCGCAACGCTTGGCGCGTGGCTAGCGAATAAACTGAAGCTGGCGCCTGCTCGACGAAAAACACTATTAGCCTGTGGGGTTGCTGGCGCAATTTCTGCCTCATTTTCTGCGCCACTGGCTGGGGTGGTGTTTGCGCATGAGGTTGTCATTGGGCGTTTTGGGATTAGATCGGTGATGCCTATCGTTATTTCATCAGTAGTTGCAACAACCATTGCAAAGAATCATGAGGTTGGTGGCGCGCTTTTTATGCTCTCTGGTTTGTCTGTCGCGGCAAACTGGGAATATGTATTATTTGCGCTGGTTGGGGCGGTTGGTGGTGGATTGGCTGTGCTTTTCATGGCGATGATGCGCACATTTAATCAATTCGCGCAGCGTTTGCCTGGACCCCCAGTGGTGCGTGCTGTCCTTGGCGGCATGTTGTTGGGCGCGATTATTGTCGTGTATCCTCAAACATTCGGACTCGGGGAGCAAGTCGTTCGGGATGCATTGATGATGGAATTAACGGTTGGGATTTTGCTCACATTAATTTTTGCAAAATTGTTAGCAACGTCCGTTAGTTTTGCGGCGGGATTTGCGGGGGGCGTGTTTGGCCCGGCACTTTTCATTGGTGCTATGATGGGAACAGCAATTGGATTAGGTGTAAATGCGTTAGCTGATGTGGCTTCTTCACCAGCCGTGTATGGTCTTGCGGGAATGGGCGCTGTGATTAGCCGGGTGGTGGGTTCCCCGATTGCGACAATCCTGATAGTTTTCGAATTGACAGAAGACTATTATCTCACAACCGCAGTGATGGTTTCGGTTGTTGTGGCAAATACAGTTACCCAAGCATTATTTAATCACTCGTATTTTTATCATCAGCTTCGTGAGCGGGGTATCGAGCCCGATGAACCCAGGACGCATCAAATATTGCGCGAAATTCCAATCAGCCGGCTGGTTGAAGAAAAAAAGCCTGTGGTCGTAACAGATGATGCGACTGTTTCCATGGTTCGTGATACGATCGTTAAACAGAACGCCAATGAAGTTTATGTAATTGATCATGAAAGGCGTTTGTTGGGCCAAATTAATGGGATAATGTTACTCGAGCTGATTGACGAAAGATCACTTTCTGAGCCTGTAACTCGTTTTCTTTCCAAGCCGTTTATTGTATTGCATGCGCAGATGAATGCGCTTGAAGCATTTTCATCGTTAAAGAATTTTGTTGGTGTCAGTGTGCCGGTGGTGGCCAATGAAGCATCGTATCGGTTTGTGGGTGTGGTTTACGAGAGTACGTTGATGGGAGCATACCTGAATGCAGTGGCACAATCTCAACGGGAAGAGTGCTAGATATATGCCCAATAGACAATAGTAACCAGTAGTTTTTTCAGGTAAAATCTGGTTCCAGTTTTTCTTGTATCTCTTACTTGTATTATTCCCCTGGAATATTTCTAATGATTCTTATTTTGATCCCGGATACCCGGCCCGATAGTCCGGAATATAAACAGCTATTAGCGCACTTGGCTAATCTTCCTGGCATTTCTTCACGCGTACATACAGAAGTGGGTATTGAGAAATCACTCACTGAAGTGTATCTGATTGGCAATACGAAAGCTTTGTCTGTCGAGGAAATAAGCAGTCTCCCATGTGTTGAACGAGTGGTAAGGGTCTCTGAAGAATACCGTGTGCTTGGGCGGCACAAAAATGATGATCGTCCTACCCACTTTGACTATAACGGTGTGCGATTTGGTCAGGATACACTTAATGTCTTTGCCGGATTGTGCGCGGTTGATTCGTTGGAACATGTCGAGATGATGATGAAAGCGTTACGAGATCATAACCAGGTTTGCACCCGCATGGGTGCTTATAAACCGCGTACCAGCCCCTATTCATTTCAAGGGCATGGTAAGAGCTGCCTTCCTTACGTATTTGATCTGGCTGGGAAATATGGAATTAAGGTTATTGCAATGGAAATTACCCATGAATCTCATGTGGAAGAAATTCGTGATGCACTCTATCAGACAGGCAACCCTACCGGGGTAATGCTACAAATTGGAACGCGTAATACACAAAACTTTGAGTTGTTGAAAATTGTTGGGCGTCAGCAGGATTTTCCAGTATTGATTAAACGTGGTTTTGGCATAACGTTGGATGAATCTCTCAATGCCGCTGAGTATTTAGCCTCCGAGGGTAACCGGAAAGTAATTTTTGGTTTGCGTGGGATGAAAACCAATATGGGGGATCCGCATCGAAATTTTGTTGATTTTGCCCATGTGTCGGTTGTTAGGCGTTTGACACGTATGCCCGTATGTATCGATCCTTCACATTCGGTTGGTGCGCGGACTGCTTCACCAGATGGCATTCTTGATATTATGCATGTAACTGCGCAAGGTATCATCGAAGGCGCTAATATGGTACTGGTCGATTTTCATCCTGTCCCGAGTAAGGCTTTAGTAGATGGTCCGCAGGCAATGTTGATTAAAGAATTGCCACATTTTCTTGAAGATATTGGTATTGCGCGTGAAGCTTACATACAGCGCGCTGCATTGGCGGAGCGCTATCAGCAAGTATAAGGTCTTGAGATTGTTTGAAATTAGTGCTGAGGAGTTTCCAATAGATGGAGAATAACATATGATCAAAGTGTTGCTTGCAAATCCGAGAGGATTTTGCGCCGGTGTAGATCGTGCAATTGAGATTGTTGAAAGAGCGCTTGCAATGCATGGCGCACCTATTTATGTGCGCCATGAGGTTGTGCATAACCGCTTTGTGGTGGAGGATCTAGAAAATAAAGGTGCGATTTTCGTTGAGAATCTTGATGAAGTCCCGCAAGAGAGTATTTTAATATTTAGTGCGCATGGTGTTTCCCATGCGGTGCGGAAGGCGGCTGCGTTACGTAAACTGAGAATATTTGATGCAACCTGCCCACTTGTTACTAAAGTCCATGTTGAAGTTGCGAAAATGCGTAAAGATGGCAAGGAAATTATTATGATTGGCCACCAAGGCCATCCTGAGGTTGAAGGAACCATGGGGCAAATTGAAGGCGAAGATAAGGGTATGTATTTAGTAGAAACTGTAGATGATGTGCAATCTTTGCAAGTTAAAGATGCTGAGAATTTAGCGTATGTCACTCAGACTACATTATCAGTAGATGATGCCGCCAGAATCGTAAATGCCTTGAAGCGGCGTTTTCCACTAGTCACAGGTCCGAAAAAAGATGATATTTGCTATGCCACTCAGAATCGCCAGGATGCAGTTAAACAAATGGTTAAGCAGTGTGATTTGGTGATTGTGGTTGGCTCGCCCAATAGTTCAAACTCCAACCGTTTATGTGAGGTGGCGCGGAATGCCAATGTGGAAGCCTATATGGTAGATCGTGCTGCGCAATTACAAGATAAATGGCTACTCGGAAAGAGCCACGTTGGGATCACTGCGGGTGCTTCCGCGCCGGAAATATTGGTGCAGCAGGTGATTGGTCGCCTTAAGCAAATAGGGATGGAACAAACGAATGGCGAAGTGATGGTTGAAGAATTAAGTGGTGTGGTTGAGTCGGTGGTGTTTCCCTTACCCAAGGTTAGTTAACCCCAGCCTGTCTGATATGCTGTCGTGTCAAATGGTTGTGGTGCGCCGATTAATTCATTAAGTAGAATTTCGGCGCTGGCTGGCGCCATGGTGACGCCATAACGGAAATGCCCACTGTTAATATAAAGATTGCTTAGCAGCGGATGCTGTCCGATGGTAGGGATATTATGGGGTGAAGCGGGGCGCAGCCCGGCCCACTGCTTTTTAATTGGCATGTCGTTTAGAATGGGCAGCAGTTTTAGTGCGTGCTGGAATAAATCATTGCGTGCCGCCGCTGTCGTTTTTTTGTCAAATCCAACGTCTTCCAGTGTGCTGCCAATTAGTAAATGCCCATCTCTGCGGGGAATTAAATATAAATTTTTTTGAAGCAGGATATTGTGAAAAGGTGGCGAGTCAAATTTAAATAACAGCATTTGTCCGCGTGCTGGTCTGATATCTAAATTCAAGGCGTGTCTGCCAAGTATTTCCCGGCTCCATGCGCCAGCAGTCACGATGTATTGATCTGCATGAACCATTCCGTCAGTAGTGATCACCGACTGTACTTTTTGCTGTGTCGCTTTAATTTCGTGGACAGTACAATATTCAATGATTTTTCCACCGAGAGCTAATATCTGTTTTTTTAGTGCGTGCAATAGGCGTGGATTTCGGACCTGAGTAATATTTGGTAGAAACAACGCATTTGCTAATTTTTGATGGTTATCTTTTGCTATTTCAGAAGCAGGAGAAAAAGGAAGAGCGACCATTTTTTCTTCAATGCTGACATCATGCTTTGCACACCATTGTTGTGCGGCTTGTTTATCGAATGTTGGCAGCACGAGCATCCCACTGGTTTCAAATTCAGTGTCAATTCCTGTTGCTTCATGTAGTGCTGTAACCCACGCTGGAAAAAGTATCGAACTGTAGCTGGTCAAGCGGGTTACATCGTCTGAATAATCCCATGGGCAAAGCGGCGATAAAATTCCACCACCTGCCCAGGATGATTCTTGTCCAACTTTATTACGTTCCAGAAT
>JAJFJI010000279.1 GCA_021774205.1 Nitrosomonas sp. | reverse complement strand
GATGATTTGCCCAACTATAGAACTTCTTTTTCCCACCTTTGAATCCACGTACTCGGATACGACTTTTGCCATCAGATGAAAGGTAAGCTTGCGGGGCCATGAAGGTTACCTGAACGATTACATCATCGGTATTGCCTACGGTCCGTGTGTCTATCAAATCCCAGATTTCATTTTTGTAGTTGTACAAATATAAATCCTGATCTACCCTTCTCCTAGAATATTGCCCTCCATAGGTTATAGTAAGCTCCGAAACCTTGTCTGGTGGAAGTGCTGAAATGGTGGTTGATGCGTACCAGTCAGTAACTTTACCGCCCGTTACTCTGAGGGCTTTAATATCATAGGTATCGGCATCACTAGCCTTAAAACTGGCGAGACTGCCCCAGTCATACTTCCCAACCGTAATACCCAACCGCGTCTGGGTAATAGATGGGTGGCTCCACGACAACCGTATGATTTAGGCTGTTATAACCCGTCTCTGCCTCCCAAACGTTCTCATTCGCTAGCTGAATGGCGTACTCCGGTCGCTGGCGCAGCTCGGGTTCCGGGTCTGGCAGATTAAGTAGTAACTCATAGTCACCTGCTGGGAAATTCTCAGGGATACTTATCTCGCCATTAATGGTATGTATCTTGCCAGGGCCGTATTAAGAAGACCCTTTGTTTTAGCGGATGTTTGGACAGGATGGGTATGGCCTGCTAATGCGCTGGGCTATAACGGGCGAGTAGGGATGGGCATTTCATTATTGGGTCCCGATATACTTAGTGCAGGTGCTTTCTATAGCAATATCCAGGCTGGCCGAACTAACCAGGCATATAAGGGTGCTGGCCTTCAATATTCCTTTCGTTTCTGACTCAATAACAGGTTTTTCAGCGCCTGAATTCAATATCGCCCACGCGCCAAGCCTGAGAATGGCGGTCTTTTGTTAACTCTACTCAATCGCAAATAATCGCCGGTATTCCTTAATAGCATAGCGGTCCGTCATACCGGCAATATAGTCAGCGATTACCTGGTGTTTTTCCTTTTGAAATTTTTGTTGGTACTTTTCTGGCAGCAGCCTGATATCCGTATTAAATTCATTGAATAGCCGTTCAACGGTATGTTGCGCTTTGTTACTCATTCGTGCCACTTGGTAATGATTATAAAGATTAAGATGTAGGAATTTCTTCAGCACTTGCTGTTCACGCCGGATTTTTTCGCTAAACCCAATCAGTGGCAATGATGAGCGGACGTCATCCAGGCTTGTTATGCCGGAATTTTTAATATTGCGCATACTTTGTTGTGTTAAATCAGTTGCCAGAGTGTTAATCATTTTGCGCACGGTTTCATGAATAACACGCCGTTGTAATAAACCGGGATACTGCTTTATTACCTCAGCCATGTGGCGTGAAAATATTGGCACTTCCTCCAATTGCATGATAGTAATCAGACCTGAACGAAGCCCATCATCAACATCATGATTATTATAAGCTATTTCATCGGCCAAATTGGCCAGTTGTGCTTCCAATGATGGCCGATGGTTGGTCAAAAACCGTTCTCCGACATCACCCAGCTTACGAGCGTTTTTTTTCGTGACATGCTTGAGAATCCCCTCGCGGGTTTCAAAACAAAGATTCAAACCATCAAACGCGGCATAGCGCTCTTCCAGCGCATCAACGACCCGCAAAGACTGAAGGTTATGCTCGAAACCACCAAAATCTTTCATGGCTCGATTGAGTGCGTCCTGGCCAGCATGACCAAACGGAGTATGACCCAAGTCATGTGCCAATGTGATAGCTTCGACCAGGTCTTCATTCAGATGCAAGCTGCGAGCAACGGAACGGCCAATTTGCGCCACTTCCAAACTATGCGTCAAGCGTGTGCGAAAAAGATCTCCTTCATGATTGACAAAAACCTGTGTTTTATATTCCAGTCGGCGAAAAGCAGTGGAATGAATAATTCGATCCCGGTCACGTTGAAATTCACTGCGACCTAATGGCGTCTTTTCAATCATGCGCCGACCCTGCGTATTCACTGAAGAAACGGCATAGGGCGCTAGATTATTCATTAATAACGCAAGCTGATATGGTTTCAGACAATACTGCGGTTGGAACATCAGCGCGCATCACGGCATCACCAATACGGTTAAGTAGGATAAAACGAATCTTGCCAGCTTCAACTTTTTTATCTAGCGTCATGAGCTGCAAGTATTTTTCCGTGGCAAATTTAGGCGCATGCACTGGCAACCCCGCTTGTAAAAAAATCTTGCGTATCCGGTGAACATCCGCTGTGCTGATCAGCTTCATGCGACAAGATAATTCAGCGGCCATGACAATCCCGGCCGCTACTGCTTCACCATGCAACCAGACACCATATCCCATACCATTTTCAATCGCATGACCAAAGGTATGGCCGAGGTTGAGTAAAGCGCGTACCCCACTTTCTTTTTCATCCGCTGCAACAATTTCCGCTTTGTTCTCACAGCTACGTCGAATTGCTTCGTTCAGAATTGCGGGATCACGGACCAACAACTGAGCCATGTGCTGTTCCAGCCAATCAAAAAAAACGGGATCACGAATCAGTCCATATTTAATAATCTCGGCAATACCCGCGCGCAATTCTCTTGTTGGTAAGGTATCCAGCGTAACACTGTCAGCTAACACTAAGCGAGGTTGATAGAACGCGCCAATCATGTTTTTACCCAGCGGATGATTAATGCCGGTTTTTCCCCCGACTGACGAATCGACTTGTGCTAGCAAAGTCGTGGGTATTTGAATGAACGGCACGCCACGCAAGTAAGTGGCCGCAGCAAACCCGGTCAAATCGCCGACCACCCCACCACCCAGAGCTAGAATAGCGGTATTCCGTTCACATTTTTGATTTAGCAAGACATCAAAAATCTGATTCAAGGTTTTCCAGTTTTTATATTTCTCACCATCTGGAAGAATAATTGGCACTGAACCCACGCCATGACTTTCAAGCGCTGATCGTACCCTGTCCAAATAAAGGGGTGCAACAGTGGTATTACTAACGATCGCAACCTTCTTTTGAGGCAAATAAGGGAGAACAAGACCAATCTGTTCCAGTATGCCGTTGCCAATATGAATTGGATAGCTGCGTTGTCCCGAAGCTGACGTGAGGTTTACCGTAATAGTCTGCATAATGTCTTTATTGGTATTTCGTGGATGACTAAGCGCAGCGAGTTTTCGCATCAGTTTATTGACCAGATTACGTACACCCTGCTTGCCACTGTCAACAATGAGATGGGCTGTTTCACGATATAGTGAATCGCGCTGCGCGAGCAGTTCGGTTAATTTTGCCTGGATGTCTTCAGTTTGCAGCAAAGGCCGGTTCTTATCGTGCCGGGTCCGGCGTTGCAAATCATTTACGCTTGCACGCAGATAAATAACCGTACCCCATCGCTTTAACAACCTTCGGTTTTCCCGTTTCAATACAGCGCCACCACCTGTTGCAAGCACAATATTGTTCATTTTAACCAGTTCACGCAATACTTCTGTTTCACGCCTACGGAATCCAAGCTCGCCTTCAATTTCAAAAATAATGGGTATTTTTACGCCCGTACGCTCCTGGATTTCATGATCAGAATCAATAAATGTCTTACCGGTGGCTTGCGCCAGGGACTTGCCGATGGTCGTTTTTCCCGCACCCATCATACCTACCAGGATGATGTTACCACTACCCATTGGTGCAATTGCTTTTATCACTGTTGTCTTAGAAGGTCCCATGACGCAATTGTAGCGGAAATGCCTATATTCAGCACCGTTCTAGATTGGGAATTATTGCGCTCAGGTTTTTAGGTAATCTAGCAGCGCTGTTTGAGCAATACCGCAGGCGTATCACAATTTATCGTAGTGCTGCATATAAAATATGCGCAGGGATAAAAGCGATTCCTGTTTTAAAGCCAGATAAGACCACCATTAGTTTGCTTATTTCATTCACTTCGATACGTCTGTATTTGACAAATTCCTCGATTTTTCAGCCATCTGTTGTTTTGGGTGATGCTTGCCAACAAACCAGGAGAAAAATAACGGAATAAAGATAGTGGCGACAAAGGCGGCCATGATCATACCCCCAAATACCCCCGTTCCCATGGATTGCCGTGCTGCTGAACCCGCGCCGGTTGCAATGACCAATGGAACAACGCCCAAAATAAATGCCATGGAAGTCATGACAATAGGCCGAAAGCGTAATTGCGCTGATTCAATCGCAGCCTGTTTTACCGACATACCTTGCTTCATTTTCTGATTGGCGAATTCAACCAGTAGAATCGCGTTCTTTGCCGCCAGCCCAATCAATGTCACCATACCAATCTGGAAATAAACGTCATTGGGCATTTCCCGTAATAATACGGCCATTAACGCGCCAATAACCGCAAAGGGAACTGCCATAATAACGGCCAATGGCAGCGCCCAGGTTTCAAACTGCGCAGCAAGTATCAAAAACACCATAATGATGGCGAGACTAAAAGCAAATATTGCCGCGTCGCCGGCTCTTTTCTCCTGGAACGCTTTCCCCGTCCAAGCGATCTGATAGCCATCAGGGAGTATTTGTGCGGCAATGGTTTCAACCAATTCAATCGCTTCACCTGAACTGACGCCTTCAGCCCCCCTTCCCAATAATCTTGCAGAAAGCAGACCATTGAAACGCTCCAGTTGCTCTGCCCCAACTACATTTTTCACCTTACTGAATGCTGATAACGGAATCATCGCGCCTGATTGCGCACGCACATAAAGTTTACCCAGATCCTCGGGATGCATACGATATGCCGCTTCAGTTTGCAACTGCACCCGATAGGTGCGCCCAGACCGGTTAAAGTCATTCACATAAAGCGAGCCCATGGTACTTTGCAGGGTGGCATAGATATCTGCGATGGCAACCCCTTGTGCAATTGCCTTGGCCTCATCCACTTCAACAAAAAACTGTGGCACGGTCGGGCGAAAAAAAGTATTGATCGAGGCTAATTTTGGCTCCAGTTCTAAATGAGCCATAAAATCATTAACCACAGTGGATAATTGCAGCGGATCAGAGCTCGTCCGACTTTGCACGTATAGTTCAAATCCGCCGGTACTCCCCAATCCACGAATAGCTGGCGGATTAAATGCGACCGCCAGTCCATCGGTTTGTTGTGAGCCGATATCGACTAGCTTCTGCACAATTTCATCCGCAGTGGTCGTCCGCTCATCCCAATCTGTCATACGCACAAACATGGTTGATACATTGGTTTTGTTTCCACCGCCAATAAAATCCAGTCCATTAACGGCAAATTGGAATGCCACCGCGGGGTCTTTGGAAATTTCCGTGCGTACCATATCGGTTGTTTGGGTTGTGCGGCCAAGTGTTGCGCTGTCCGGCAAAATAATCGCAGTAATCACATAGCCTTGGTCTTCAGGCGGCACAAAACTTCCCGGAACTATTTTGACCAAATAAATCACGCAACCGACAACGGCAAAAAATATCAGGGTACTAGCAATTTTTCGATGAATCGCGGCGCTTACCATACGCACATAAAAATTTCTTACCTGATCAAACCCACGATTAAACCAGCGAAAAATCCTGGGTTCGCTATGCTTCTTTTTTAGCAGCATTGCGCAAAGAACAGGTGAAAGCGTCAAGGCCACGATTCCAGAAATAACCCCTGCCACCGCCACGGTTACTGCAAATTGCCGGTATAGTTCGCCAGCGATGCCGCCTAAAAAGGCGACCGGGACAAATACCGCGACCAATACCAGCGTCATAGCGACCACTGCGCTGGACACTTGTTCCATCGCCTTAATGGCTGCATTAATCGGTGATAGGTTCTCTTGCGATATTAAGCGTTCAATATTTTCCAGTACCACTATCGCATCATCGACCACGATACCGATAGAAAGCACCATTGCAAATAGTGTCATGGTGTTAATTGAATAGCCCAGTACCCACAAACCGGCAAATGTGCCAATGATTGAGATCGGCACCGCAATAATCGGGATTAATGTCGCGCGCCAACTTTGCAAAAAAATATAAACGACCAGGATAACCAGGATCATGGCTTCACTTAGCGTTTTAAGGACCTCCCAAATTGAAGCCTTGACAAATTCACTGGTATCATACGGTAAGACGTATTGCATCCCTTCGGGCAAATCCGTTTTCAATTCGTCCATTTTGGACTTGATCGCTGCTGCCGTATCCAGTGCATTGGCCCCCGTACGCAAAAAAACACCTATTCCGACGCCGGGCCTGCCATTCAGCACGGTACGAATATTATAATTTTGTGCGCCTAGTTCAATGCGCGCAACATCCTTAAGATACAGCACGCCGCGTGGACCATCTGCGCGCAAAATAATATGGCCAAACTGTTCTGGATCAACCAATCGGCCTTGTGCGTTTACGGTATAAACTAGTTGCTGATTTTCTAATGCAGGCTCCTGGCCAATTTTCCCGATGGCGTTCTGGGTATTTTGTTGGCGAATCGCGTTAGCAATATCACTCGTTGTAATGCCTAAATGCGCCATTCGGTCGGGGCGTAACCAGATACGCATGGAATAATCCTGCGCGCCAAAAATTCTAGCTTCGCCGACGCCTGACGTACGTCTCAAATCATCCAGAATATTATGCGTAATATAATTACTTAAAAAAAGCGGCGTATGATTTTCATTTGTCGAAGTCACTGCAAAAACCAACAATAAATCATTAGAGCGTTTTTGCACCACAACACCGGTACGCCTTACTTCGTCTGGCAAGCGCGCCAAGGACGTATTAACTTCATTGAGCACATTGAAGGACGCGCGATCAATATCAGTGCCAATTTCAAAGGTAACGGTAATCGTCAGCCTACCACTCGAATCTGCGCTAGAGTTAAAGTAAAGCAAGCCTTCAATATCGCTAAGCTTTTCCTCTATCGGCGCAGCGACAGTCTTTACCAGCGTTTGTGCACTAGCACCTGGGAAAGTTGCGGTGATTAAAATCGTCGGCGGAGTAATTTGTGGATATTGTGCAACTGGCAGTTGCATAGCGGCTGCCAGCCCTGCCAGTACGATAAAAATAGACAGTACTGATGCAAAAATTGGCCGCGTAATAAAGAATTTAGTCATGCTGAAATTAATTGTTTATTCATCGAATGACTAAACGGCAGATTATTGATTATATGATTGATTTGACAATTTTGCTTGGGACAGTTTTGGTATCACTGCGATTTCCGGACGTAATTTAATGATATTATCAACAATAACCCTATCGCCTGAATTAAGTCCCTTCAGAATGACCCAATCGTTACCAATCCAATCGCCTGTTTCTATTGAGCGCTTTGTCGTTTTATTATTTTCATCAACCACATAAACATATCTTCCCTGATCGGACGTGAGTACCGCAATCTGTGGCAACACAAAAAGTTGACGGGATTCAGCTGCAGCAACACGAACTCGGACGAATTGTCCCGGCAATAGCCGCTGATCTGTATTTTCAAAGGTTGCCCGCAATTGTTGCGTACCCAATGATGGGTCTATTCGGCTGGCTGCAAAATTCACCTTCCCCTGATGAGGATATTCCGCACCATCCGCCAATATCAACGTGACATGCTGTACATTTTGTTCGGTTAGTTGGCCACCAAACCGCCCCAATTCATTGTCAGAAAAACTAAAGCGCACCCAAATTGGCGATAACTGAACAATTGTTGTTAATAAGCTAGTGTTGGCGGATACCAGCGCGCCCTCAGAAAATTGCGAGCGACCTGATACGCCGGCAACAGGCGCAGTAACTTTTGTATAGGAAAGATTCAGTTCAGCGCGCTCCACGCGCGTTTTTGCCGACATCAAGGCGGCTTTTTCAACAGCATGATCCGCGACAGCGGCATCATAGGCACGCTGACTCACAAAATTCTTGGCAATCAATTGCTGCATACGGTGTTCTTCACGACGAGTGCGTTCAACGCGGACACGCTGTTCTTGATATTGCGCTTGCGCTTCAGCTAATGCATTCTCAAAGGGTACCGGATCGATTTTAAATAGCGGCTGACCGGCGACTACCGGCGTGCCCTCATGGTATAAGCGTTGCAATAAAATACCACCAACACGAGGACGGATTTCTGTTTCTTTCGCCCCTTCCGTTTGTGCAACCGTTTCTGCAAGAATAGGTACGTTGGTTGGCCTCATTTGTATGATACTGACGGGGAGCGCTTCTTCCACAGGCAAGTTTTTTTGGAGGTCATCACTTTCACCACAACCTGCAAGTAAAAACAGGCTCACCAATAAAATAGTAGACCATAAATGGAATTTGGTCAGCAATAATTTGCTATTGAATTGATGACATTTAATAACTGCCATTTTTACTCCAGTTAAATTACAGCATCGATTTGTGAACTTTAGTACTTACACTCAATCACTATATATTGAGACTCTGTTACGCAGCAAGTATTGGCGAATGAGACTGGATTATTTCAAATGAAAAGGCCACAAATCCGTAGTGGATTTCTGTATAATAAAAAAGTTATTATAACTATACTCAGTGGGGTATAGGCTACATTCTAAAAAAGAATCAAATTATCCGTATTTGTTATGTGCATAGTTAGTTTTAAATTATAAAAAAGGTGAAAAAATGCCTATCCGTTTTTTTGTAGCTGTACTGGCACTGGCATGCTTTTGTATTTCTTCAGCAGCTTTTGCTCAAACCTCCTTTAAATTGCCTAAAACTGTAAAAGTTGATCCGGCAGCGTTGAATGATGAACCCATCTGTGACCCCAAGATTTCCGCAACATGGCGTAAAGCGCAGGAAATTGAAGGTGTTAAAATTCAGGAGTCACATATTTGCAGCCCGGATAACCCCGCATTAATTGCGGCAGCCGTTAAGGGTACCAATAATATTTCCATGGCAACATTAATGGAAACCGACTTGTCAGCGGACACCATTATTAAAACCGATGATCTAGATGGTGATGGCGATCCAGACCGCATTATTATTAAGCTTGAAGTGATGGAGCTAAATGGCCCGTCCCCTGATTTTGAAGGATTGATTCCAACCTTTGACATTGCACCAGGCATCCAACCCGGTGCATGGGTTTTTGCACCAAAAACCCGTGGCATGTCGACCGAAAATTTTGAAAGCGTTAGAGCCAACCCTTTAATGCGATTGCCTTCACCAGTCATCCGTGTCGAACAAGGTGATATTGTACAGATTGTTCTAGAAAATACACACTACCTTCCGCATACCATTCATTTGCACGGGGTTGATCATCCATATTCGCATTCAGATGAACATGTTGAAGGTGGAGATGGCGTCCCTCAAACCAGTGAAATGTTTTTAATGCCGGGTGAGCAACGTACCTATGAATTTAGTGCACGGCAGACTGGCACGATGCTTTATCACTGCCATGTGCAAACGCACACCCATTTGGCCATGGGCCTAGTTGGCATGATTATTGTCGAAGAGAATCGACCCAATAATTGGCTTCAAACCTTAAATGTTGGCGCAGGACATGTACGACATCCATCTGTGGCAATACAGGAAGAATTCGATCGCGAATACGATTTGCACTATCATGCCATGGACAAAGAACTGACTGAAATAATTCAGAAATATAATGATCCTCGACTCGTCGCACGCGACATGAATCGTTTATATGATATAACCGACTCAACCGAGGATTACTATATGTTAAATGGTTTGTCATTTCCTTATACGTTAAGGGAGTCCATAATAACTGCTGAGCCTGATGAAAAAATAAAGCTTCGTGTGGCAAATACTGCCAGTGAGATGCTGTCACTACATACACACGGACATAAAGCAACAATTACCCATTACGACGGTATCGAACATAATCCAATTGCGCAGATCCAACGTGACGTTTATGCCCTTTCCGCAGCGCAACGTATCGACCTCACTTTAAATACTACCAATGATGGTTTAAATAGTTATGGCGAAGGTATCTGGCTTTTTCATGACCACCGGGAAAAAGGCATTACAAATAATGGCATGAGTCCTGGTGGCAATGTAAG
>JAJFJI010000278.1 GCA_021774205.1 Nitrosomonas sp. | reverse complement strand
ACGGATCGCCGGTTTACTGCGTTTTATTTCAACCCATGATGAATCTGACGAACCATCGGTCTCACTCAGTGATTATGTTGCCCGGATGGAAGAAAGTCAGGACAAAATTTACTATGTTACCGCTGATACGCTTAATGCTGCGAAAAGTAGTCCCCATCTGGAAATTTTCCGGAAGAAGGGTATCGAAGTTTTACTGCTATCCGAGCGTGTCGATGAATGGTTAGTGGCACACTTGACTGAATTTGATGGTAAGCCATTGCAATCCGTCGCAAAGGGGAGTCTTGACCTTGGCGACTTGGAAGATGAAACGGAAAAACAGGAGCATGAAAAAGAAGCAGGTGAATTCAAAGACTTAACTGAAAAAATGAAAAATGTATTGGGTGATGAAGTGAAAGATGTACGCGTCACGTTCCGCCTGACAGAATCGCCTGCTTGTCTGGTCGCAGATGCTCATGACATGGGTGGCAATCTGGAACGACTGCTCAAGTCAGCCGGACAGAAAGTCAATCATGTAAAACCGATTCTTGAAATCAATTCACGACATCCGATGGTGCGACGGTTGAAAACTGAGGAGGCGCATTTTGATGATTGGAGTCATATTTTATTTGACCAGGCGCTGCTGGCGGAAGGCGGGCAGCTGGATGATCCGGCCTCATTTGTGAAGAGACTCAACGACCTGATGTTACTGACTTCATTGAGTGGAAAGTAGCTGGTCTGATAGTCGCAGTAAGCGTAATATTCGCTGGGGCTGGATAACACATTATTCTTAATAATATTGTTGTAAAAATGCCAGCCAGTCTTTATCAAGCAAAACTAGCTACGCCATTTTCCGTGCTTGGTATTCGGACGGAGGGAGACTGGCTGACCGGCATTGATTATCTACCACCAGATGAATCCAGCCTTGTACCACAGAATGCGTTGGCAAATGAGGCCTGCCGACAATTGCAGGGGTACCTGGCAGATCCGGATTATATTTTCGATTTGTCACTACTTTTCGAAGGTACACCATATCAGCGACGGGTATGGCAGTCGATCCAGGCCATCCCTAGTGGTGAAACCACCAGTTATGCGAAAATCGCGTTACTTTTACATTCATCACCCCGGGCGGTTGGACGGGCATGTGGCGCTAACCGGATTCCAATTGTAATACCGTGTCATCGAGTTATTGCGAAAAATGGTGGTTTAGGAGGATTTATGAATGCAAGGGACGGTCACCCATTGGCTATCAAACGCTGGCTATTGCATCATGAAAGTGCCTGACTGTGATGTGCAGTTACTGGATGGATTTTCAGATTCTCTGTGGTTAGAAGATGGTTTGTCACGCAATACATTGGAAAGTTATTGCAATGATTTGCGGCAATTCAGTTTCTGGTTGGTTGGGCATAGTCAAAGCAACCGTGCGCTAATAAATGCAACGCATTCCGATTTGCTTGCCTTTCTTGCTTCGCGCGTTTCAGCGAAAGTAAAGGCTAGCACAACTAGTCGTGAGTTATCGACTTTAAGACGTTTTTACCGATTTTTGCTGCGACAGGGAAGAATTCAGATTGACCCAAGTCTGAATATTGAAAGCCCGAAACTGTCGCGCCATCTTCCGCAAAGCCTGGCTGAAACTGATGTGGAAGTCCTATTAAGTGCACCTGATGTCAACTGCCGGTTAGGTTTACGTGACAGAACCATGCTGGAAGTGCTTTATGCCAGTGGTTTGCGTGTGTCCGAACTGGTCAGTCTGAAAAACTCACAATTAAGCCTGGATATGGGTGTCGTCAGGGTCATGGGGAAGGGGAGTAAGGAGCGCCTTGCGCCGCTTGGTGAAGAAGCATTGGTATGGTTAAATCGCTATGCTGAAAATGCTCGGCCCTTGTTGCTTGATGGTAAAGTTTCCGACACGGTTTTTGTAACGACAAGAGGCGCGGGCATGACCCGTCAGGCATTTTGGTACCTCATTAAGCGTCATGCGCAACAAGCGGGTATTAATAAACCACTATCACCCCATACCTTACGTCACGCTTTCGCAACCCATTTATTGAATCATGGGGCTGATTTACGTGTGGTTCAATTGCTATTGGGTCACGCGGATATTTCCACTACGCAGATTTATACCCATGTTGCCCGCGAACGGTTAAAACAATTGCATGCCAAACATCATCCGCGGGGTTAGTTTTCTCAAGCTGAAAAGCTTTGGCTATAGGTGTCATCAGGTTGTGGCCACTGGTACTGAATCGGTGGGGTAAAGTTGTCGGTAATATCAGCATGAAATGGCATTTACTCCGTGTCGTTCTCCGGTTCATGTGTTCATCAAACGTGCATAACAACAAGCGCTGCAGGAACTATAGTACTGAAGTTTCACACTTTTGATTTTGTGGCATTATAAAATTTTGCACTATCTCTATGAAAAATTGTTTATTTTTTCATTAAGGGAATGCCTGCGTTCAGTAGCAACTTTATGGGGATTTGCTATAAACAGAGCAAACCCTGTCAAAATTATCTTAAGCCCATAGCCACCGCACACCTTGGTAACCTTAAAACGGTGAAACTTCAGCTATAGTACTTTATCCTTGGGTTTGTATGGTAGATTGATCAGCGTAATTTTATCATGCAACGTTCATTTGGATGGAGTTCCTCGAAGCTGTTAGTGGTCTGCGTTACCGCCCATTTTAACCACGATCGACTGAAACTCAGCCGATTGGCGCATGAGCCGGCCTGCGGCCGCACGCAAGCGGTAAATATCTTCTGCAGGGAGCACAAAGGTTGTGGGTAAATTCATGAGGTTAGTACGTTCTTCTGGGTCGGGTATCGCATCAAAACTGATATCGACCACATCCAAGGTGACTTTCGGAACACTCGCTTCCGCCTGTGCCTCAGGCATACCTGCAAATCGTGCCTGCGCGACTAGCAGCCTGCGTCGCCATGACCAGATCTCGGCCATATCCTTCATGGTCTCGATAGTCTCGAATGAGAATCGATCGATTGGCACACCCGTAGACTGCAAAAGTTGGTTGATAACGCCAGGTGCTTTCTCACTGCGGTCCCAGTCAGTGCTGGGGGCCGAATGCGAATTAACAACGATCACAACGACTCTGTGGATGACGCCGAAACCGATTTCCCCGCGGAATGCCGCGTTTGCTGCAAGCTCCTCGAGGCTCTCTAGCACGCCGCGCACGCCGATGTTGTCCGAAACACCCCCGTCAACAAGGTGTATGTAGGGACGCCCCCGACTGTCCTGAAAATCTTGCATTTCGTGGTATCGCTTGAACGCACGGCCAGCCGGCCGCGCGCGGGTTTCTGGATTGGCGAAGCTCTGCACCCACGCTGGATACTGATAGTCACAGTTGCCACCGTAGTTATTGAATGTCACCGGTGACAGTACGACCGGGACAGCGGATGAAGTGGCAGCTGCTCGTGACAGACGAACCTTGTTTAAATCCGAGCACAGCAGATCGAAATCATTCTGGTAAAATGCCATTCGCGACCCAGTTGAGAAGTCGGTACCCGTCGCGATCGCGACTGGTCCGTTTTTTTCGAGCAGATCTGCATAGGTGGCACCTTCAAATAGGATTTCGTCGTAGTACTCTGCCGCAAGCTCCGAGCGCCCTGCGCTGCCACCGATAAATTTCCACCAGTTGAACGGATTCAACATGCGCAATACCAGTGCGCCCTGCACGTCACGGTAGAGGAACCGTTCCTCATACTCGGAAAACAGCCTGTCTCCATACAGTGCGTACGAGAGCGCAGTGAAACTGCCTCCTGACACGCCGGTGATTACATCGACTTCGTCGATCAGCCGTCGGCGCTGACCGTTGAGTACGAATTCGGTGCGCCTCAACTCTTCCAGGACGCCATAGGAAAATGCGGCAGCCCGCGTACCGCCGCCGGAGAATGAGAGCACGAACAGCGTATGCGGGTCGTTGTTTTCGCGCTTTGGTATCAGGAGATGCGGGCGGTAGCCGGCCGTTGGATCAACGCGGTCAATCGGCTCATTTATCGGTCGACTCGCACAACCAGCAATCACTGAGACTAAAATAAAACATAAAATCAATCGATTAGCAAGAATAAAATTATTCCTTTTTTTCTGGCACTTGCTGCAACTGAAAAGATGTAAAGCACCGTTATGTGTTTGCCACGATAGCCACTGATATGAGCAGATGACAATTCAGGTTTTGGCTATAGAAATTCATTTGTCGTAATTAGCGGGTGAGTTGCATGCGTAATACACTAGGTGGAGTACGGCGGTATAATTCAGCAATTTTTACGTGCAAGTTTATCAAACAGTGGCGTTAATGAGCAGTGCATCTTTAACTACCTTGTCTAAATGATTACCGATTCATTTCAGTCTCCAGCCGGCTAAAATAACTAGAGACTTCGGGCATAAGAAAAATAATCGCCCTTTTTCATCAGCGAAGATTGTTCTGGAAGTTGAATCGGCTGACAAACGATAATAAAATTACTTAACCCCATATTTGAATTGCGAAATTTCTAATGGAAGCTATTGGAACAGCATAAAGTTGTTCGCTGTCTAACCTATTAATTGACGTATTCGTCACGCTACCGTTGGGTAGTATATCTTCATGATACTACGATACATGAATTCTGGTGGCGGGAAGTTTGGATCTGGTATGCGTGGCTGCCTACACCCCGATGGTACGTTATTTATAGGTTTCACCGATTCTTATAGCCACCATCGACAACGAAGATGCCACCAGCTTGGCTAACATGATGAATTGAATATAACCCATTTTTAAAATCTGGGGTGATGGTGTCCAGAATTTCCTCTTCATAGGTGTCAATTGTTAATTTTTTCACATGGCAAAGATTAAGACATTCACCATAAATACCATTTTGACTGGCCTGGGATGGACGAATTAACCGGCCTTTTTGATCAATATATATATTACCAGCGTTTCTGGCAGATCTGCAGTCGCTAACCACTGGATTTAATTTGTGAGGAATAATTTCATTCATCATCGGGCTATCGATTTTAAACACACATAGGTTACTGGCGTGTTCGAGGAATTTTTGAGAGCCAAAATTTACAAACAACCAATATTGGTTATTTGCATCTTTTGCAATTGTGCTGTCAACCAAAGAGCGTCCTTCACCTTCAAAACAAGTTTTCTCCAATGACCATTTATTTGGAAAGTGGTCGCATTTCCAGATTTCCAGCCTTTTCTTTTGGCCTGTTTCTGGAATCATAAAAATTTGGTTTTCATGTTCGAAGACAAAAGGATAAGATAAGTGATAATCGAGATCTAGACAGTCACTGACATTTGTAATCTGGTCGTCTTTGATCATACCTACTGAAATTTTGCCTTTTTCTCTCGAATACTCCCAGTTTTCAAAGAAAGCAAAGGTCTTATCTTGGTATTCAAATAAAAAGGGGTCTGCCCAGTACTCGTTAGCCGGTGGTTCAATTGTTTTTGTTTGCCATAACACGGCGTTTTCAATGCTTCCTTTACCAATGTGTATCTTCCAAACATCCTTGGCATTATCGATTTTAGCTTTTCGGTAGATCAAATTTGAAAGTTGGCGAAATGCAATGAAAGAATATTGATGTAAAATATAATGGCAGGTCTGAAAAAAGGTTGGGAAGCGGAAGTTTTTGCTGCTATAAGAACCGCTGATGGAAGTTTCAAGGGCATTTCCCTCGTACAGTAATCTTAAATGTTTTAATACTAGATCAACCGAACAATCTAATACGATGTCGAGATTTAAATACCAAAAATTTTCGGTATTAAAGAACCCTTTTGCAATGACGCTATGGTTATCAATTTCATCACTTAAACGCAGTAGTGTTACGCCGGTAACACTACTATTTTTATAGACCTCCCAGAATCCACCTGGAGCGCCTCTGTAGATCTTAATGTCGCCGGGTTGAAGACACCAGATACCATATTTAGGCGCTTTTAGAATTTCTCCTTGAATTGTTCTAAATTCATGTTTTAATAGTACATCTAAGTTCAATTTTTCTATTTTGGCGCAATCGTTTTTTGAGAAAAAATCAATAAGACCTTTTTGTTCTGGGAACATCTCGATACATGGAAGTGCAGAAATTTTATTGGTAATTTCTGTTTTATCGAAGTGCGATACATCTTTCTTCTTTAGTAACTGGTGTTCAAAAAAATCTAACATCCAAAATAGTAGCGGTGTTAGTAATGTCCCCTCTAGCTTGGCATTCTTAAATTTATTAAATATAGATAGCTTATTTCTTGATTTATTGCCATCTTTAATAGTGCAAAGCACATCATATCTGGCGTCATTGAGTAAGTTGGAAAAAATCTGCGCTTCATAATCCATTAATTCCTTAGTTGGGTCGAGCAAAATACCAATCTTTAATGGCTTCAATTTTTGTAATCTCCCATAAATAACGATTTGCGGGCCGTGGATTCAGCTTGTAAAAGTCAACTTGTCAAAAAAGGTAACATTTTGAAGGTCTTCTAAAAACAGGGAACAAAACAGATAATGACCGCCAATTTGCGGGTAGCGCTAATACCAACGAATAACCAGAAACAAAAACTTGAGCAGGGCGTCTTTTGTGATTAATAGATTGAATTCTTTTTTCTTTAATATGATACAACACGAACGAAGTTCTCAGATCTCTGGTTGTTCAGTCGCAGTCATAATCAGTTGTAAAGAAAATCAATTTTTAGGTTAAAAAGCAGATGAACTAAAAGATGGCCATAACGCAAAGACCATCGTTCATTGCTTTAAGTCATGAGAAGGGCCAGTATTTTAGAGTTAACCAGATAGCTATTAGCAGGGTAGTCAAGAAATCGACGTCATTTTGAAGTTAATACGTAGCGGGAGATCTGACCATGCATTGAAATCTTTACGTCTTATCTTTCAACCAGTTTTCCCGTATTTCACGTGCTTCAGTAAATATTTTTTCCAGTGCCTGTGCGTCACTGCTCGCCAGATTTTCTTGCAAGGAGGTCAGTGCATCCTTGTAAGCGTCAATTTGCGTGAGTAATGCTTCACGATTGGCAAGGCAAATATCACGCCACATCTCCGGTGAGCTGCTTGCAATCCGGGTAAAATCACGAAAGCCACTACCTGCAAAACGTAGCAGGTTTTCAGGATTATTTTCATTACTGCTGCGCAGAAAGTTCATCAACGTAAATGCCAAAATATGGGGTAGATGGCTTGTGGCAGCGAGGACCTTGTCATGTTCGTCAGCACGCATCTGTGAAATTTGTGCGCCACAGCTTTGCCAGCATTTAACGACTTGGTTTATTGCATGAGCGGCGGTTTCAGCCTGCGGGGTAAGTATCAAGTGCTTATCGCGAAATAAATCAGCCTGTGCAGCGCCTACACCACTCAGTTCAGCCCCGGCAATGGGGTGGCCGGGGACAAAGTTTCTGATGTTATCTGCCAGGTAAGATTGTGCCACGGCGATCACGTCTTGCTTGGTGCTGCCAACA
>JAJFJI010000277.1 GCA_021774205.1 Nitrosomonas sp. | reverse complement strand
ACCGGCAATATAGAAGGAGATAAATGATGGTAGATATTGTGTAGATGCGCGACGTCTGGCTTGATGTTGTCGATTAACGATTGTAGTTTATTTTTTGCTTCCCAAGAATAAATGATCTTAAGAGCATTGATAAATTTATTATGCCACCCATAGTCGGCACCATACTCTATTTCATTGACAAAATGATCTTGCCATTCGGTCGACTCGTTTTTTGCATGTTTCATGCTAAAGGGTATGACTTTCCATCCGATCTTTTTAAGGATTTTATTCTGTTCCAGAAAGACAACCTCAGCCCCCCCACGCCGGTAATGATAATTGTTGATAGATAGTAAATTTGCCATGACTTTTATTATCCCTTAGTTTATGAGGCTGCTTAGGCTCTTGCTGATTTTTTATTATACTAAGCCGATTTTATTGTCTCTCCAGAACGATGGTATTGCAATGCGACGAATTGTCACATCCCCAACAAGAAAGACGTAAGTATGTAACAGGCTTATGTTCCTGCTCAATAGTTCTAACGCCCATTGATAATTTTCCAAGGGCGCTTGTTCGGATGAGTTATTAGGATATTTTTATGGTGGCTGTATTTACTGCTAGATCGTGCAATCCAGCTCACTTCTTTGGATTATTATGTCAATCAAACTCATCAGTTTTATTATAGCAATTTTTGTACCATAATAATTTATTGCTTCTAATCATATAATTATGATATCACTCAATTGAGACCAAGGAGTCTGGTTGTCGTTGCTCATAGGCAAGAAAAACGATTAATATTAATAATATATTGTTTTTACGATATTTTTTTTGTGTTAAAAAGGAGACAGAATAGAGAAAGCAAGCAAAAAATCTAGTGACGTTTCTTTTTGCAAATCACTACGCTATGTCATTATCTTTAATTTTTTGTTGAATAGCTTCGTGAGCATCGTTTGGTTTATAAAGTGACGGATGCCGTGATAGTTATTGTGCAGTGCCGCTACCACTGACTAACGCTTCTTCATTCATTTAATAAATTTTTACATTTCTTCTTTTTTAAATCCAATTTAATGACTTAATCGTGGTTGTCTCGGTGAAGCGCTAGGTTCCTTAGCTTTACTGAAAGCGCCGTGGAAACTTTGTCGTGGTATAAGTACAAAGCGGTTTGAACGAAGAAATTGGCAGTGATGATTGATTTAATCTTTCCCGGGTTTAATGCGATAATGGTATGACAATGCCTTAGAGGAGGGCGGTTATCATGAAATTCAAGGTGTTTCTTGTCAAGGTGTCTCTTGTTCTGTTGGTTATGATTTTTCTTTCAGCCTGTGCAACAACACCGACGGGTAGAAGTCAGTTTGTTTTTATGCCAGATAATGAAGTCGATGCAATGGGGTTGCAGGCATTTGATAATTTAAAAAAAGAAAAACCTATTAGTGGCAACGCGGGATACATTCAATTTGTGCAATGTATTTCAAATGCCATTACACGTGAAGTCGGCGGAGAATGGGAGGTTGTTGTATTTGACGAGGCTTCATTGAATGCTTTTGCATTACCAGGCAGGAAGATCGGTGTGCATACTGGACTGGTCGATCTGGTGGATAACCAGGATCAGTTAGCAACGGTGATTGGACATGAAGTTGGTCATGTGCTCGCCAAGCATAGTAATGAGCGCATGTCCCAGGAATTGGGCACGCAGATGGGTATTTCGTTGATTTCGGCAGTTGCCGCGCCGCAGACGGCATTGGGGCAGACGGCAGTTAGCTTATTGGGTGTAGGTGCGGAATACGGGGTCATTATGCCGTTTAGTAGGCTGCATGAAAGCGAGGCTGATATTATTGGCCTGGATTTAATGGCTAAAGCAGGTTTTTATCCGATTGAAAGTGTTACGCTGTGGCAAAAGATGGCGCAAGCCAGTAAAGGTGCGCAGCCAGCAGAATTTTTGTCAACTCATCCGTCACATGCAACTCGCATTGAAGATCTGCAGGCGCATATGCCAATAGCATTGAAGTTAAAGCAGCAGGCAAATGCCCAAGGAAAAAACCCGCATTGTATGAAGTGAAGTAAAAAAAAGAATGAAAAATTCGATAGCGGTTACTCAGAGTTAAGATGCTGTAGAATTTCACAATTCTTATTAAACGTAGTTAAATATTGTGTTTCTGGAGCTCCTGAGAAAGCATTGAGATTTGCCACTGCACTTAGTAAAGTGATGATGTTGAGAGCCGGCATGGCGCGTCGATGGAATAAATCGCGCGTTTTTCGCTAGATCTGGCGTTCTTATTGTTCAAGACCTGCGCAGATAAAATTTGTGAGGGAGGCATGTGCAGATTCCATCCTTTGCGGCCCCTTATAAAAGGGGCCGCTGTCAACGAATCTATAAGGATAGTCAGCAGCCGTTACAGTGCCCCCAGGAAGGCAACTAAGTCAGCTTTCTCCTGATCGCTGAGGCCAATACTAAAGCGCTCGTCATAGAAATCAACGACCTCATTTAAGTCTGACGCTGAGCCATCATGAAAATAAGGTGGACGTGATGCGACAGAACGCAGTATCGGGCCTTTGAAACGTCCAACGTCTTTCCACTTGCCAGTAATCAATGCGCGGCCTGGATCAGTTGTTTCGATCGTTTCATCAGTCGATATGTTTCGCAATGTATATAACGGCATATCCGGGGTGCGACGTGAAGCATCAGATATTCCGATATCTAGTGGTAATGGAACGGAGTGATTTCCCGCATTAGGTATATTGTGGCAAGTGGTGCACGACCCAGCAATTTCATCAACGCCTAACTCATCATTTAAACCACTGACATCACTGATCAAGATTAATGCGGTATTAAACAATTCTTGTCCGCGTACAATTGCAGCGCGTGCATTCTTGCGATTGTTAGCGTTGTCGCTTGAGTTTTTTTGCCCATTTGAGTTATGGCGATCCCAAGCATCATATAGTGTCATGCTAATAGGGTTAAAACTTTCACGAGTGTGATAG
The DNA here is from genome assembly GCA_021774205.1 of Nitrosomonas sp. Lineage (GTDB taxonomy): Bacteria > Pseudomonadota > Gammaproteobacteria > Burkholderiales > Nitrosomonadaceae > Nitrosomonas. Next base: position 212 of record JAJFJI010000277.1, on the reverse strand, counting down.
TCGCCATCAACCGTATCGTTGATACCAAAATAATACTCAACTTCCTCAAGTTTCTTTGGGCCGCCTTTTGCTTTTCTTGCGGTTAGCTTTCCCGCATTATCGTCATAAATTTGCGCTGTAAACAAACTTGATTCAAATGCAACAATCGCCTCTCGTTGTTCGTTAGTTAATTCTTGCAATGCTTCGGCATGACCTAATGTGGCATTATTAGC
>JAJFJI010000276.1 GCA_021774205.1 Nitrosomonas sp. | reverse complement strand
CCCTGATTCACCCAGAATCAAAACACTGGCCAACGTTTTAGCAACTGCTTCAATTTTACAGAGGGTATGTTTTAAAGCTTGGCTTTCTCCAATTATTTCACCAAAATTAATCGTGACATTAATTTCATCACGAAGATAATCACGCTCACGTTCAAGTAAATCTTTTAAGGCTTTGATCTGCTCATAGGCATCTTCATTTTGTTTTTTGCTTTTATTCCGCTCAGAAATATCACGAAAAACAGCCACGGCCCCTTTGATTTTTCCATCTTCCAGAATCGGCGTACTCTTATATTCAACCGGCACCAAGGTTCCATCTGTGTGCCAAAAAAACTCATCATCTCCCTGATGCACTTCACCATCTGTAAAGGCAGCGAAAATTGGACATTCATCTTTTGGATAAGGGGTGCCATCAGGATAAGAATGATGATGAGTATCATGTAACGATTTGCCAATTACATCTTCGGCACGCCATCCCAGTATTTGCGTTGCAGCTTCATTGACAAAGGTTGTGTTACCTTCAACATCCACCCCATATATCCCATCTCCGACAGCCTTTAAAATTAATTCATGTGTCGTTTGCAATCGGTCTAATTTATTGACTGTTAGACTATTTTCCGTTGTTTCTGCAATAAACAATAAAGCCGACAAGGACGCCTTATCGGTTTTCAGTATGCGCCAAGCTGATAAAAATCCTTCATATGCTGGTTTGTCTGTAATTTTTGTTTCCAACAATGCTACGGCCTTTCCATTAATGATGCTGTCCTGATGTATTACTTGCTCAATTTGACTCATTAGTGAGCATTGTTTCTCAAGATTGAATAATTTTTCAACAGGTATTGCTATCTCAGTTGTAGCCGTCAATCCCAAGTGTTCTCGCCAAACCAGATTAATATCACGACAAATAAGTGTGTCATCGACAACAGCTATAAACAACGGGGCGTCTCGAAACAATTTATTAAAAGAAGAAAGCATCAATTGAAAAAATCACAAGAATTTGGGAATACTATCACAGAAATTTGAGATTCATAACTTTCTACTATCACAATTTATATTTTTATTATTACATATCAGTCACTTGTATGGTGGCATGATAATTGCAATTATATTCTTGAGAATATAATTTCTTACACAACAGAAGTTTCTCAATATTTTGTTTACTCAATCCTAAGGAAAAAAAATGACTACGTACAAAAGCAAAACGGACTTTATTATCGCAAGCGTTATTTTTATTGTCATACTTAGCTTTGCATCAATTTCCAACGCGACAAGTGAAAATAGCGAGGGCAATGGACCTTCTGTAATGCAAAAAGATAAGGATGGAAAAGTCAGTCAGAAAGAATTTATGCAACACCATAAATGGATGTTTGAGCAAAACGATATTAATCAGGATGGCTATCTTGATGCCGATGAAATGAAAGACTTGCATAAGATGGCGAAGGAGATGCACAAACGCTATGAACAACAATACTAATAACTCATTACCGTACAAGTAGAAACTTGGTTACCTGATCTGACAGTTACCCATTTCTTGGGCGCCTGTCAGATCCGGTTAAAACGAATTTAAAATCGGCTTTTAGCTTATTCAATATTTCAAGACAAATTTTTTGTATCGGCGGCAAAAAAGTTGCGAAACCATCATAAAACTTTGAAAGGAGCATTTAAATATGCCAGAACAGAATGATTCGTTTATAAGAAATCTCTTCGAAAAAGAACGCGAAAAAATGTTGGCTGCAACCATTGAATTGGAAGTATCTGTTTTTATTGAGCAGCAAGTCGCTTTAAAAACTAATGCAACTTGATTAAAACTCTACAAATGGCAACAAACTATGTTGCAAAAAAGAGACATGCATTCATACAAATGCATACAGTATATAACAATTACATATCAGACAGTTAAATGCTATTTTCTAATAAATATGCAAATTAGCCTTTTATTATTTTCATTTATTATTTTCATCTGGTTAAAAATAAAAGCTCGCTGAGATACTGAAAACAAACTTCATGTAAAATCTAAATATTATGTAATTTTAATGCTCATGAGAAAGCAATCCGTGAACGTTTTTTTACTGGCGAAAAAATAAATTAATTGAATTCTATGCACTGAAGCAGCATGGGATATCGCGGTTATAAAACAAATTTACATAGTTAAATAATAAGGGGAGATTCAACTAATGTATGTAGCATTTTTTTATGCCTTTTTTGCGGCACCAGCCACTAAATTCAAGGGGTATCTAAAAACAGGATCACGTTGTTTATTGCTTAAATCCTGCCTATGTTTATTGGGCATTTTTGCTGTGGCTTTCCAAGCAAATGCGACAGATACCAGCGACACTAACACAGCAGCAACTGCCAACACCGAAACAAGCTGGTCTGCGTCAGACTGGGCCAAAGTTCCACCGGTCAGACCCATGCCGCGTCCAGGATTGTTTGGCAAACCACCATCTCGAGATGGTTATGCTTCTATCGTAGATTTGCTTGCTGACGTGGAGCCCGAATATTTCCCGCAGCCAGGAGAAGGTTACTATTCGCTTTGGGATCAAATTACTGGAAAGAAAAGAAAAAAAAGACAGACTGATCCATATCCACCTTTTGGTTTAATGCCAACCTCTGCGTTCGACATAGACTTTCGTTATTTGGAAAATCCTGAGTATGATAAGGATATTTTTGATCCTCTCAAACGCATCCATTTAGCGGATGACTGGCTGCTTTCTTTTGGTGGTAGCTTCTGGTACCGCTACATGCATGAAACAGATAGCCGTCTGAATGCGGCTGGCAAAAATAATGATTTTGGTTTAGTTCGCACACGCTTTCACGCTGATTTGTGGTATCGGGATCAATTCCGCCTGTTTGCCGAATTTATCGATGCGCGTTCAATGAATCCAGAGCTTCAGCCGCTTGGTATCGATAGAAATCATACAGATATGCTGAATTTATTCGCTGATATCAATCTGGGCAATGTAAATGGCAACCCGCTTTATGTTCGTGCTGGCCGACAAGAACTCATCTTTGGTTCGCAACGGTTAATTTCGACACTAGACTGGGCCAATACACGACGAACCTTTCAGGGTATCAAAACTTTCTGGGTATCTGACAAATGGGACGTAGACGCTTTCTGGGTACGCCCAATGGATACAAATAAATCGGATTTTGACACATGGGACAAAGATCGTGACTTCTTCGGTTTATGGGGTACTTATAAATATGACAAGGATCATCTCCTCGATCTTTATTTCCTGAGCCTGAACGACAACCGGGCCGTCAGTTCAGCAAATGCTGCAAAAGGAAATGTGATGCAAGGTGATTCTTTTGTCACTACCTTTGGCGGTCGTATTGTTGGTGATTACAACCGTATCTTGTACGAAGTTGAAGGTATGTACCAATATGGCGAAAGGTCCAATCTGGATGTTTCCGCTTTCGCAGTTGCTACAGGCGTGGGCTATGATTTCCAATTGCCCTTGAACCCGGTTCTCTGGTTACGCTATGATTTCGCATCAGGGGATAATAATCCCAATGACGGCAAAAGCAATACCTTTAATCAGCTTTTTCCTTTCGGGCATTATTACCTGGGTTACATCGATCTGATAGGGCGACAAAATATTCATGATTTTAATGCACAGTTAACGCTCCATCCAAAGCGATGGATTACGTTTCTTGCGCAGTACCATCGGTACTACTTAGCCAATAAAAAAGACTTTTTGTATAATGCTGGCAGTGCAGCGACCCTTCGGGATCCCACAGGCCAATCAGGCAGCCATGTTGGCGACGGCATTGATTTCCTAATTAACTTGCATGTCACGCGACATCAGGATGTTATTGTCGGCTACTCGAAATTATTTTCTGGTGAATTTATAGAAAAACAAAGACCAGG